>USPC01000004.1 GCA_900556605.1 uncultured Collinsella sp.
GATCTACACGTAAGGAGTCGTCGGCAGCGTCAGATGTGTATAAGAGACAGGGTCGAGACCGACCTTGAGGATTCCCAGGATGCCGATCTTGATCATGCCGCCGGACATGAGGGCGGACACGTTGGACGGCGCCTCGGGGTGCGCCTGGGGCAGCCAGGAGTGCAGCGGGATGATACCGGCCTTTGCGCCGAATCCGAAGAACGCGAGGACGAAGCACGCGGAGGAGACGGCGGGTCCAAAGTCATGCGTACGGAAATCACTGAAGCTGAAGGAACCGCCCACGCCGTTGGTCATGAGCAGGAAGCTCGCCATGATAAGGACAAAGCCCACGTGCGCGATGACGAAGTAGAGCCAACCGCCCCTAATGGAGTTCTTGTTCTCCTCGATAACGACAAGGAAGTAGCTCGTAAGGGACATGAGCTCAAAGGCGACCAGGAACCAGAACACGTTGTCGGCGGTGATGACGAGCATCATCGAGGCGACGAAGGTGTTCATGAAGAAACCGGCGCGCCCGACCTTGCCCGGGTACTCATCGAAGTAGGACAGACCGTAGATGAAGCCCGCAAAGGCGAGGATTGAGATGAGGACCACGATCAGGCCCGCAAGGCCGTTGAGCAAGAGCTCGAGACGGGCGAACGGGAAAAAGAAGACCGTGTTGAGGGACGAAACGTCGCCAAGCACGGCCTCGAGGCCCGCGATGAACGACAGCACGGCCGCGACGGCGCCGATCAGGCAGCCGGCGGTCTTGGCGGCGTTATCGGCCTTGATCAGCAGAACCGAGGCGAGCGCACCGATGCACGAGACGGCAAGCGATGCGATAAACAGCGTCATGCTATCCATTGTTTACGCTCCCTTCTGCTTTCTCGGACAGGCCCTGGGCCACAGCGGTAACATCGACGGCCGGACCGTTTTCGATCGAGCGCAGGCGCTTGGCCTCGTCGAGCTCGCGATCGGCCGCGCCGCCCATGACGGTCAGCGCCTTGGTGGGGCACGCCGCCACACAATGCGGGCCGTCCGGATCGAAGGCACACAGGTCGCACTTGACGGCGCAGGTGTACTGGCCAGGAGCCCACGTAAGCAGGCTGCTCAGGGACTTAGGATACGAAGGCGTCGGGTCGCACATGCCTGCGACACCGGCGATAGACGTGCCATCGGGATGGATGGCTCCGAAGGGGCACGCGATGGCGCACAGCCTGCACCCGATGCACTCCTGCTCCTTGACGTGGATGCGATCGCCATCGTGCTCGATGGCATTCACCGGGCAAACCTCGGCGCAGGGAGCACCCTCGCAATGGTGGCAGGCAAGGGCGGCCGAAATACCGCCGGTCTTCACGAGCGCCAGGCGCGGCGTATCCTGAAGACCCTGCATCCGGTGGGCGTCGGCACAGGCGGACTGGCATGTTCCGCAGCCGATGCACCTCTCCGGGTTGATGTCGATGAAGCGGTTCATCCCCACTTCCTTTCAAAATAACGGGCCGGGCTCCCGAACGTACGGGACGCCCGGCCCAAAAAGCCAACGAGAACGGGACTACACGATTTGATTCACGTGCGTCTCGTCGTCGAACTTGGCGGCGCCAGGCTCAACGTCCTGGGGAGCGGCGGCGTCCACCAGAGCCTGCTTGAGCTCGGTGTACTGACGCTCGACCTCGCCCTCAGCCCAGACCTGGTCGGCAATGGCGTCGACCTGGCAGGCGGAGAACTTGTCCTCGGGCGTATGCGAGACCGGGTCGACCTTGTGCATGGTCAGCTCGTTGCACTTGCCGATCCACCACTGATAGGTCATATAGACCGTGCCCTTGTTGATACGATCGCTCACGTCGGCACGGCTGTATACCTGGCCGCGGCGGCTGTGAATCGAGACGATGTCGCCATTCTTGATGCCGCGCGCCTGGGCGTCCGCGGGATTCATGCGGACAAAGCCGGGCTCGTCGGCAAGCAGTGCCAGCGTCTTGCAGTTGCCGGTCATCGAGCGGCAGCTGTAGTGGCCGACCTCGCGGACGGTGCACAGGATGAGCGGGTACTCATCGTCGGGAAGCTCGGAGGGCGCCTCCCAGTCGTGCGCCATCAGGTTGGCGCGGCCGTCCTTGGTGGTGAACTTGCCACCAGCGAACATGTCGGGCGTACCATGGTCGTTCACATCGGTGCTCTTGACCGGCCACTGGGCGTAACCGCCCTCGGGAGCCATCTTCTCGTAGGTCGCGCCCACAAAGTTGGGGCACAGGCTAATGCACTCGTTCCAGATCTGCTCGGTGTTGTCATAGTGCATGGGGTAGCCCATACGCGTGGACAGGTCCGCAAAGATCTCCCAGTCGTGACGGCACTCGCCCTTGGGCGGAACGGCCGCGTCAAAGTGCTGGAAGCTACGGTCGGATGCGGTAAAGACACCCTCGTGCTCGCCCCAAGAGGTGGCAGGCAGGATGACGTCGGCGAGCATGGTCGTCTGCGTCATAAAGATGTCCTGGCAAATGAACAGATCCAGCTCGGAGAGCGTCTTGCGCATTCCGGCCGAATCGGGCTCGGTCTGCACCGGGTCCTCGCCGTAGTTGTAGAAGCAGTGCACCTTGCCCTCGTCGACCAGGTGGCCCAGGTCGGTGAGCTTGTAGCCCTCCTCGAGCGGGAGCTTTTCCTCGGGCACGCCCCAAGCCTTTGCAAACTTGGCGCGTACGGCGGGGTCGGTGACCTTTTGGTAGCCAGGGTACAGGTTGGGCAGCATGCCCATATCGCAGGAGCCCTGGACGTTATTCTGGCCACGCACGGGCGCGAGGCCGGAATTGGGTTTGCCGATCTGGCCGGCAACGCAGGCGATGGAGGCGATGGTGTGCACCGTCTTCAAGTTCTGCTTCTGCTGGCACACGCCCATACCCCAGCCAATGATGGCGGAGGGCTTCGCCGTGGCGTACATCTCGGCAGCTTGGTGGATCAACGCGGGCTCGACACCCGTGATGTCCTGTACGGATTCGGGAGTGTAGTTCTTGATGGTCTCCCACCACTCGTCAAAGCCGTTCGTGTGCTCGGCGACGAATTCCTTGTCGTAGAGGCCATCGTTGACCAAGCAGTTGGCAAAGGCGTTGAGGAACGCGACGTTGCAACCGTTCTTGATCGGAAGGTAGAGATCGGCGATACGCGCGGTTTCGATATGGCGCGGGTCGGCGACGATGATCTTGCAACCCTTTTCTTTGGCTCGCACGATACGCCTTGCGACGATGGGGTGCGAATCGGCAGGGTTATAGCCGAAGAGGAAAATGCAGCCCGCATCCTCCATACCGGGGATGGAGCATGACATGCAACCTGAACCAACCGTGTCCATCAGACCGAGGACAGTAGGGCCGTGTCAAGTACGGGCGCAGTTGTCTACGCTGTGGGTGCCGATGCACGCACGCGTAAACTTCTGCATGACGTAGTTCGCCTCATTGCCGCCGCCTCGCGAAGAGCCGGTGGTCATGACAGCGTTAGGACCATATTCGTCAATTATGGCCTGCATCTTAGATGCGGTGAAATCCAGTGCCTCGTCCCAGCTTACGCGCTCAAGATCCGCGCCCTTGGTGCGGCGGATCATCGGGTGCAGTACGCGAGGAGTCAAGATCTTAGTGTCGTTGATGAAGTCATAGCCGCTCATGCCCTTAAGGCACAGCTCGCTCTGGTTGGTGATGCCGTTGAGCGGCTCGGTGCCCACGACCTGGCCGTTTTGGACCAGGAGGTTAAACTGGCAACCGGCGCCGCAATACGGGCAGATCACTTTATGCTTCTCCATGACACCCTCCTTCCTTTTTCTGCTACCGAATGCTCGGTACTTATTTGACAATCATTGGGCCTGTCGCCCCAACGCTTACGCCTCGTTTTCGATGGTGGCGCGGGCACGCTCGGCAGTCAGTTCTGCCAAACGTTCCTCGTCTACCAGGGTGAGGCCCTTGGTCGGGCACGCCTCGGCACACGCCGGACCGCCGGGACGGTCCACGCACAGGTCGCACTTGAGCACGAAGCTCTTGGTCTGCGAACCCACGCGAACGTCGCCCATCAAGACGGGGGCCTGCGTGGTCGCCACGCTCACGGCGCCAAAGGGGCATGCCATGACGCAGCTCTTGCAGCCGATGCAGTTGTCCTCGTTGACGCCGATGCGATGGTTCTTTGGATCAAAGAACAAGGCGCCCGTAGGACAGGCCTTCGCGCACGGGGCATCCTCGCAGTGATGGCATGCCACCGGTGCGGAGATCTCGTACGTACGCGTCACGCGCAGGCGCGGCGCGGCGATGTTACCGGGGATGTCGTGCGCCTCGATACACGCCGCCATGCAGGTTTGACACCCAATGCAGCGCGAAGAATCGGCTACGACTCGCTTATTACCCATGTTGTTCACTCCCTCCTGAATCCCTTGCCGGAGAGACCCTGTCGACATTGACCCAAGCCGCCCGTGGCCTGGCATCGACGAATCGAATGCATGCGGCGAAACATGCACTCGGTAGAGTTTCTCCAACGATATACAGGTTAAATATACGCAGTTGCAGGGGGCAAACTTGAGCATAGGCCCTGCAATACGGGTGTATTGCAGGGGTTTTGGCAGGTTGGAATTATTCTCTAGAAGCTATAAAGGTGAGTGTATTACATGCGTACATCCACGAAAGATTTCACGCTCGCTTCTGAAGGATGTAGTACGTTTGTATTATTGTTCAGTCTCAATTACTCTAGTGCAATAAAGTAGTTGTTATAAAATTGGCTATTATTAGCCGATGCTGTATTTGACTATTCATATTGCACGCTCATTAAGGGAGGCCAGTGATGACATCGACTCAAAAACGAGCCATCCTGCAGGTGCGCATTCGCGAGGAAGACAAGCAGCATGCCGAGCATCTCTACGATGCCATGGGCACATCGCTCGCCGAGGCTGTCCGCTTATTTGTCGCGCAAAGCATTTTGATGCGCAAGCTCCCCTTTCAGCCGGTCGCCGTGCGCTCAAAGGACGGCACCGCCGCCTATGGATCGCTCAAAGCATATGGTGACCCCAATCGCCGCGCCGAGGAGCGCAATGCCTGGATTGAATACCTAGCCACAGAAAGTGATGAGTCGGTTTTGGGTCCCGAGGAAGTAGATATCCATGAGTAGCACCATCATCGACGAGACCGTCATCCTGCGCTACCTGCTTAACGACGACGAGGTCCTGTCACCGCGCGCCGCCAAGGTCATCGCCACGCGCACCGCTCGCGTCTACCCCGAGATCATCACACGCGTCGTGGTCACGCTGCGCGACGTCTATAAGGTTCCCCGCGTTGAGATTGCTACGGCCATGAGAAGGCTGCTCGATGACGTCATGGCCGACGAGCCCACCGTTGTCGCCCTTGCCGTCAAACTCTTTGGCAAGACCCATATGGACTTTACCGACTGCCTCCTCGCAGCCCGAACCGCCATCTACAACGATGATGTCGTGAGCTTTGGCAAGCCCATCATCCAAGGCATGATCGATTACCGCCGCAAGCGCCAAACCGCCGCCGATGCTCGCGACCGCGCCGCCGAATCCCGCAGCCGCAGCACCGACTCCACCATCGACAAACTCCGTCACCACCCCCGCAGCTAACCCCATCCCCTCCTAAGTTGCGGTGAAATAGTTCCTGGATTTAGGCTTATTCGAGCTTTTCAGGAACTATTTCACCGCAACTTTCTGTAAGGATGGTTTTTAGTGCCGCCGAGGGGCACTAATCAACCGTTTGCCGATATGTTTGGCTCTGACTCATGACTCTGACCTGCACCGTCAAGCTTTTGGTCAGTTCATGGCAAGGTCTGGCGGACCAAATATGGGATAGCGTAGTGTCATTCACTCCCCCTCGAGACCATGGGGTCGAAAATGAGTCATGATAAACGCTGTTCCAAACCGCAAGCAGAGCTGTTCTTCCGGTTATTCGAGGCCCATCATAGCGGGCACCTGTTTGTAGCTACCAAAAAATGGGATGAACGCTGTGCCTACGCGCTCATGCAAAATAAGATGATTATTCGACTCTACAACCATGTCTACGCTGATCCCGCGTATTGGAATGACCTCTGCGTCGAAGATCGAATCTTTCAATTGGCATCCGCTATTGCTGTCGTTGAACCGGATGCCGTGTTTTGTGGAGCAACGGCGGCACTGCTCTATGGCATCGGTTCTGCATATTCGCTTCTCGACAGGGTGCAAGTGCTGCTACCGCGTTCCACCAGACGCGATATGTACGCATTCGTTGAATACCGACGCTGGCGGCCGGGCGACGTATGGCAGCTCGGCCCGTTTACGTTAACGGATCCATATCGCACGGTGGTCGACATCGCCCGAACGAGCGCTTTTCGATATGCACTAGGCTATGTCGACGGGTTGGCTCGTGAGTACGGTGTCGAGCGTGAAGAATTGCGTGCATATGCACAAGCGAACTGTCGCGGACTGCACGGCATTGCGCGCGCATTTGACGTTTTTGAACACATGGATGGCAGATCGGATAACGGTGGAGAATCCGAGGCACGGGCGGCAATGATTCTGGCGGGAGTTGCCGCTCCCGAACTTCAGGTTGAAATCACTCGACCGGGAAACGCCGGCTATTATTTGGCAGATTACGGCTGGCAGATGCCAGACGGCTCTTGGATGCTGGCTGAGCTGCATGGACTAGGCAAGTTTGAGGACGATGCCCAAAATGATCCGGAACATACTGCGGCAAAAACCTATCGAGCTGCCCTCGTGCGCGACGCGAACCTGCGTGCCATGGGCCACAACGTCATTCATTTCAAGCTCTCAGACACCTACGATGTCAAAGCGTTCGGCTCCATGATGCGCGGCTACGGCATACCAACCACAAAGCCCTACGCAGACTCCTGACCGGCTGCCCTCATCTTCTCGACAACAGAACCCATCATCGACCCAGCCCGCTCGGTCTCAATAAGTTGCGGTGAAATAGTTCCTGAATAACAGCTTTTGCGGCTAATCCAGGAACTATTTCACCGCAACTTAGGAGGGGATGTGGGGTCCCGGCATGTATATGAAAATGGCTCTGGTCCCAAAAGGAATCAGAGCCATTCGTCTATCTTATGGAGCGGGCGACGGGAATCGAACCCGCGTCATCAGCTTGGAAGGCTGGGGTTCTACCATTGAACTACGCCCGCAAGATATGGTCGGGACGACAGGATTTGAACCTGCGACATCCTGCTCCCAAAGCAGGCGCGCTACCAAACTGCGCCACGTCCCGAAGGTGTTGAGCAGCTAAGGTCTAAACCTTGCGTGTCCCAAAGCGAAGGAAATTATAGGGGAGACTCCCCGCCTGTGCAAGCATTGATGCCTTAGCTCCTCGAATGTGCGACAAAACGACTATGGAGCAGACCGATCACAAATGCCACCACAGCAACCGGTGCCCACGCAGCACCGATATCCGCCAACGGCAGCGCATCGAACGGCAGCCACGCGCCCGCAAAGAACGCATCGCGGACCGAGGTGATTACACTCTGCACGGCAACCACGCCGCCGACCCAGACCCACACCTGCGGATGAGCGTCGCAAAAGCCGTGCACCAGGCCCATAAGCACCAGCACAATGGCGACGGGATACAAAGCGTTGAGCATGGGCACCGAGAACATGAGGATCACATCGAGGCCCACGTTGGAGAGCACGCACGAGAACGCCGCGAACACAAAGGCGAGAACCGCAAAGGAACGGCGCATGGCCTCATCGGAAGCCTCCGCTCCCCCTTCGACCACATACGTCTCGCAGAAGTAGCGTGAGCAGCAGCTGATAAGGCCGATGCAAACATTCATGCAAGCGAGGAAGAAAATCGCAAAGACCACGACCGTGCCAGCAAGCCCAAAATGCATGGAGGCCGAACGAGCGAGGATGGCAGCGCCGTTGGTGGCATCGGGCATAACCGTGCCGAGTTGCATTCCGGCAAGCGCCAGGCCGCAGTAGATGATGGCCATGAGCACGCCGGCGATCACACCCGAACGCGAGATCTCGAAGGCCACGCGCCTATCGTCGGTAACGCCCAACTCGTGGATGGTCTCGGCGATGATGATGCCGAAGGCGAGCGACGCGAGCAGGTCCATGGTCTGATAGCCAGTCAAAAAGCCCTGCACGGCGGCGCCTGCATCGTAGGGAGCCTGAGGCGCGGCAGCCGGTCCCAGTGGCGAGACCACGGCGGCACCCACGACCAACACGATGAGCGCAATGAGCGCGGGGCCCGTAATGCGGCCGAGCACGCGCGTGATGACACCCGGGCGCAGCGTGAGCGCAAACGCGACAACGAAGAACCCGATGGCAAACACCAGACGTGCCGTGCCAAGCGAAACACCCTCGGGTAGCAGCGGCACCAGCATTTCGAACGCCGTAGAGCTTGTGCGCGGAATAGCCAGGCACGGGCCGATGGCCAGATACACCGCCGCGACAAAGAACTCACCGAACTTGGGGTGCACGCGGCCGGCAAGCTCGCGCGCCGTTCCGGCAAGCGCCACGGCGATAAAGCCCATAACAGGCAGGCCGATGGCAGCAATCAAAAAACCAGTCATGGCAAGCGGCGTGACCGTGCCGGCCTGCAGCGCCAGCAGCGGCGGAATAATGAGGTTGCCGGCGCCAAAGAGCATCGAGAACAGGGCGATGCCAACGGTAACGACATGATCGGAGCGTAGACCACGCGGGGCGGATGAGGCCATATGCACACCTTTCGGGTCGAAACAAAAACGGGACGGGCAAAAACACCCATCCCGCAAGTATAAACGGTCTAGTAGCTTTAGCAGGCTAAATCGCGCAAAGCGTCAATCGCGGTGCCGACTTCCTCGTCCGTGTTGAAATACCCAAACGAGAAGCGAACGATACCCTGGCGCTCGGTCCCGAGCGCGCGGTGCATGAGCGGAGCGCAATGGGCGCCGGGGCGCGTCGCAATCCCCCACCCTTGCATGAGCGCGTCCGAGATCTCGGCCGAATCGATATCGCCCACGTTGAGCGAGACGATCGCCGAGCGCATGGGCTGGTCAAACGCGCCGTAGAGCGCAATGCCGGGGATTTCGCGCACACCGGCAAGGAAGCGATCAGCGAGCGCACGCTCGTGGGCAGCAATCGCCTCGACCCCACCCTGGGCCTCGATAAAGTCGAGGCCGGCAGAAAGTCCCGCTATGCCGTGACCGTTGAGCGTGCCCGCCTCAAGGCGCGTGGGCCACTCCATGGGCTGCAGCGCATCGAAGCTGTGCACGCCCGTGCCGCCCATAGCCCACGGAGCCACGTCAATGCCCTCCGCCACGGCCAGGCCGCCGGTCCCCTGCGGACCCATGAGCCCCTTGTGGCCGGTAAAGCACACCACGTCGAGCCCCATGGCCTGCATATCGATATGCGCCGTGCCGGCAGACTGCGAGGCATCGACGATCACGAGCGCACCGGCCTCATGGGCCATGGCCGCTACGCGCGCAATGTCGACCGCGTTGCCGGTCACGTTGGAGGCATGCGTCACCACCACGGCACGCGTACCCGGCGTGACCAACCGCTCGAGTTCGTCGTAGTCGAGCACACCGTTTACGTCACAGCCCGCATGCTCAACGGTCACACCCCGCTCCGCTGCCAGGCGGTTGAGCGGACGCAGCACGGAGTTGTGCTCGAGCACCGTTGTGACCACGCGGTCGCCGGGGCGCACCACGCCATTGATGATGGTGTTGAGCGCCGCCGTGGAGTTGAGCGTAAAGCACACATGGTCCGCCCTCGGGCAGCCCAAAAGGCGCGCGAGCTTGGCACGGCAAGCGTGAATCGTACGAGCGGCATCGAGGGCACCCGACGTGGCGCCGCGCCCGGCATTGCCGAGCGAGCACATCGCCTGCGTCACGGCATCGATGACCGTCTGCGGCTTGTGCATGGTCGTCGCCGCGTTATCCAGGTAGATCATCGCACGACCTCCCACATATCAATCACGGTATAGCCCTCGGTGGGAACGCCCGCCGCGGCAAGTTCACTGCGCAGCAGTTCCTCATCCGCAGGCAGGGCTTTCCACGCCAGACCGCAGCCGGCGGCAACCTCCCCGGGCGCGGGAATCGTGCGCCCGGGAAGGCCGCGCTCGATGCACAGGGTCTCGCACCCCATGGCGGCCGCCGTGGTGGGAAACGTGATGACAAGCGCCGGGCGCTTCTCCCTCATGGCAACTCCAACCAATACGCTACGGGCGCACGACGCGCACGGCCTGCTCCATCTTCTCCACGATCACGTACATGTTGGTGACCTCGCCCACCGCAAGTTGGTCTTTAATGCCATAGTGGTCGAGGCAGGTACCGCAGGTGAGAATCTCGACACCCTGCTCAGCCAGCCCCTTCAGGTCGTCGAGCACCGGTGAGCCCTCGACGGTGAGCTTGGCGCCGCCGTTGTAGAACAGCATGGTCGCGGGCAGCTCCTCCTGCTGCGTCACGGCAAAGACAAACGCCTTCATGAGTTTGTGGCCCAGCTCGTCGTCGCCACGGCCCATGCAGTCGGTGTAGACGGAAATGACGAGCTTGCCCTTGCCGGCGCTTGCGTCGCAAAAAGCGGCACCGTCCTGCTCGGGGTCCACAACGGCCACGGCGCCAGAGGTCGCCACGGTCACGTGCCACTCGGCGTCAGAAACCTTCTCGACCGAGGCCGTGCAGCCCTTCTCCTGCGCCATCTTGGAGATGTTCTTGACGGCGGTCTCGTTATCGACCGAGGTCACGACAACGCCCTCGCCATCGAGCTGTTTGAGCGCCTTAAGCGTCTTGACAACGGGCAGCGGGCAGGCATCGCCCATGGCATTGACTTCAATCTTGGTAGACATAGCTTTTCCTTTCGAATAAATCGTTTTAGAACGGTGCATAGTTCAATAAACGTGTCGTTAACGGACAACGTGGACGGAAGGACCGCCTGGCACCGGCTCGCACACGCGACCGACGACGGCGGCGATACGTCCTTCGGCATGCAGACGGCGCGCAAGCTCATCCACATCGGCAGCAGGCGCCGCGATGAGTAGGCCGCCCGAGGTCTGCGGATCGTACAGCGCATCCAGCATGCCCGGCTCCAGGTCCTCGTCGGCAGCCACGCGCGGGCCAAAGAAGTCCTGGTTGCGGTAGGAGCCCGCGGGGATAATGCCCAGACGCGCCATGTCGAGCACTTGATCAAAGAGCGGCACCGCCCCCGACGAAAGCTCAATCTGCACGCCCGAGCCCTCGGCCATCTCACACGCATGCCCGATCAGGCCAAAGCCCGTAATGTCGGTACAGCCGTGAAGCTCGAGTCCCTCGGCCAGACGAATCGGGGCCTCGTTGAGGGTGCGCATCGAGTCAAACATGGCTGCGGCCTCGTCCTGCTCGATGAGCTCGCCCTTAATGGCCGTGGTGATGATGCCCGAGCCGATCGCCTTGGTCAGCAGTAACGCATCGCCCACGCACGCGCCGCTGTTGGCGAGCATGCGATCGAGTGGCACAAAACCGCTCACGGACAGGCCGTACTTGGGCTCGTCGTCGTTGATGGTGTGACCGCCCGCGATGGAGCAACCCGCCTCGACGCACTTGTCGGCGCCGCCCGCCAGAATCTGACCGGCAACCTCGACGCCCAGACAGCTCGGGATGCACAGCAAGTTCATGGCATGGCTCGGCCGCCCGCCCATGGCGTAGATGTCCGACAGTGAGTTTGCCGCGGCAATCTGGCCAAACAGGAACGGGTCGTCGACCATCGGCGGGAAGAAGTCGATGGACTGCACGAGCCCCAGGTTCTCCCCTACGCGGAAGACGCTCGCATCGTCGGAGGTATCGAACCCCACGAGCAGATTGTCGTTATGCACATTGGGCAAGTCGCCCAGGACCTGGGCGAGGGCTCCGGGAGCCAGCTTAGCGGCTCAACCGCTCGCGGCAGTCATAGACGTGAGCTTAATCTGATCATCAGCCATACGAACCCCCTTCCAACAAATCAACGACTTTTAGTATACGCCCCAGGCACGCTTCCCAAGAGACCGCCGACGGCTCGAACGTCGAAGGCGGCGCCGCAAGCGCCTGCGCGATAGCATCTGCCAGTGCGCGCTCAAACAACGGAAGGTCGGCCGCCACGGGCGTGTCGACATCCGTCATACGCGGCGACGCCACCCACGTCACGGGAGCACCGGGAAGCATCGCCTCCATCCAGGGACGAACGCCGGGCAAATCGGTCGCCACAACTTTGCAGCCGCACGCGAGGGCCTCGATCGTCACGAGCGGCAGACCCTCGTAAAACGAAGGCAGCACAAAGACGTCGGAACTGCGGTAAGCACGCACGAGTTCATCGCTATCCAGGCGCCCCGCCAGCGTCACCGGCACATCCGAGGCCGCGGTCAAGCGCTCGATACGCGCGTACTCGGCATCGTCCCCGCGGCCGCCCACAAGTACCAAGCCAGATGGGCGGACGCCATCGTCAATCGGCAATGACACGGCTCGAACCAGCGACTCGACGCCCTTTTTAAAGCAAATCTTGCCCACGTACACAAGCGATCCCGGCTGCCTCGCCACGTTTGCGTCGCGGCAGAAGACGCGATGGTCGTAGCCCGTCCCAATCACGTGGATGCGATCGGCATCGACGCCGCATACCAGGCCAATCTGCTCAGCCTGCTCAGCATGGAGCGCAAAGACGGCATCGAGCCGACGAACCGCACTTACGATGCGATCGCGCTCGAGCGCATGCGAACGCAGCTGGCGCAGATCGGTCGAATGGCACACGGCAACAACCGGCACGCCCCGGACGCACTCGCGCGCCAATGCGGTCACCAGATACAGGTGATGGCAGAGCACCAGATCGGGCCGAAACTCAGCCACCGCACGATCGATTGCAGCAGCAAATGCCCGCTCAAATGCCTTGAGCATCGAAGGCGTCAGGTCACGATAGCGTGTAGAGGGATAGGGCATAACATCGGACATACCGCAGATGGGAAACGGCAGCTCGGGCGACTCAAACGGTACGGCAAACACGGCAGCACGCCGGTCCAGCTCGCCTTGGGTATCACCCGGCGCCGCACCGCAAAGCACGGCGGCGCGATGCCCCGTCTCGATCTGCTCGCGCACAAGCGCGGCAAGGTAGGTGCCGCTGCCGGTGCTATCTGGTTTTTGTGCCGTGATATTGAGGATGCGCATGTCGCGGTACACCCCTAGGCCAAGGCGGCGGCGCGGACAGCCGCGCCGATCGCTCCGGCAAAGCGAGCCTGGGGCGAGGTGGTCACCGGCGACCCCAGTAGCTCGCCCAACCGCTCCACCACGAAGGCGTTCTCGCACAGGCCACCGGTCAGGTAGTACGGGGCGCCCGCGGCCTGCCCGGCCATGGTCGCCACGCGCGAGACCACGCTGTCGATCACGCCACGCGCAATGTTCTCGCGCGGCTCACCGCGACCGATCAGGCTGATGACCTCGCTTTCGGCAAACACCGTGCACATGCTGCTGATCTTGGTGGGCTCACCGGAACGCGCAAGGTCGGCCATCTGCTGTTGGGAAATACCCAGACGGTCGGCCATGATCTCCAAAAAGCGCCCCGTACCGGCAGCGCACTTGTCGTTCATGGCGAACTTGGCCACGCGGCCACTTTTAAGCTGAATGACCTTGGTGTCCTGGCCGCCCACGTCAATCACCGTGCCGTGATCGCCAAACAGGCGCACGGCACCGGTACCGTGGCAGGTGATCTCGGTCACGACCTTGTGCGCATAGGGCACGGCGACACGACCGTAGCCGGTCGCGATCACGCGCACGTCGTCGGCCGTCACGTCATAGCCGGCCGCTGCCAGTGCCTCGTGCAGCCGCTCGGAAGCATCGACCGAGGAGAACCCGGTTGGCTGCACGCACGTCCACGCCACCGAACCCTCCCCGTCGACCACAGCAGCCTTAGCCGCCGTAGACCCGATATCGATCCCGATCCCTATCATGGCTCTCTCCCAATCTAAACATCAAAGGTGGCGGCGCGTTCAGGCGCCTTAGCTCTAGGTTTCTCAGGTGCCGGAGATTGCCCCGAAAGAGGAGCGCAGCGTACTTTGGGTACGCAAGCGACGGTTTGAGGGGCAAGATCCGGTGCCTGAGGAAGCTACAGGGTTTCGATAAAGGCGGCGATGCGGGTCTCGATCTGGCCCATGTCGCCGTTGCTGTAATCGGTCTCGATCTTCATGTACGGAATACCCGCACCCTCAACGGCCTCCTGCATGCGCGCGCTCTCAACGTTAAAGGTATGGCACGCCTGTAGCACGCTCTCTACCACGCCATCGACATGATACTTCTCGCACATGGCCAGCGTGTTTTCCATACGACCGTCGTTGGGCGTCATGACCGAGCAGTTGATATCCAGGTAGCGGTCGGCGATGGCGCGCAGGATGTCGGGAGCCTCCGGGTCGATCATCATGGCCGCCGTGCGCTCTCCCGAGCAGTCGTCCATGCACACGACCACACCGCCGTTGGACTCGATAGTGCGACCGATCTTGTTGATCACGCCGCCCACCGGGCAGCCGGTGATCAGAATGCGCTTGGCATCCGCCACAACCGGGCGCTCACCCGCGTCGTAGGCCTCGCGCAGCTTGGCAACCTTTTGCTCCAGCTGCTGCGTATAGGCATCGATATCAAAGCTAAACGTACCGGCAAACATAGTGCTCATCAGGTCGACGCCGCTCATGGCCGCCGGCTGGTTGGCCTGCAGCGCAAACATTTCGAGCTGGGCCGCACGCAAGCGGTTGCGACGACGAACGGCAGCGCGCAGGTCATCGTCGGTAATCGTGATGCCGTAGAAACCCTCGAGCTCCTCCTTGAGCAGGCGGCACTCCTCGTACCAGCCTTCACGCTCGTAGGCGCGATCGCGACCCTGCGGAAGATGCAGAATGTGCGTGCGCTTGAGCTCGTTGAGTAGCTCGTACATCTTCTTCTTGCCGTCGCAGGTGGTCTCGCCGATGATCATGTCGCTAAAGTACGTAAACGGGCACTTTTGCGAGTAGGCAAAGCCGTAGGTCGACTTGATGAGCGGGCACAGGTTTGCCGGCAGCACCTTCTCGGCCTCAGGAATCACCTCGTCAGACGTACCACACAGAGCGACACTTGCGGCCCCCGCGGCATCGATAATCTCGAGCGGCGTATAGCTGCACAAAAAGCCGACCAGGCGATTACCCGCCTGCTTATAATCCTTGACGCGAATAAACGCCGCCTTGCGTTGCTCGTTGAACTCCTCAAACGTGCGCGGCAACGGCTGTTCCTCGATTTCGGCCATAGTAGTTCCCCTCTCTTGCGCCGATATACCGACAATTAAACAACGAACCCACGCCATACCCAAAAGGAAGCATCCTCTAGGGAATGGCGTCGATAAGCTCCTGCGTATACGGATCGCTCGGGTGCGCGATCACGTCCTCGGCCGCGCCCTCCTCGACAAGACGACCGTGGTAGAGCACGCCAATCCGGTCGGACATATGCCGAACCACACGCATATCATGCGTGATAAACAGCAGCGCCACGCCCGTCGTGCGCTGCAGGTCACGAAGCAAGTTGAGCACTTGAGCCTGAACGGACACGTCAAGCGCCGAGACCGGCTCGTCGCATACCACAAGGCGCGGCTCGCAAATAAGCGCCCGTGCCAGATTGAGTCGCTGACGCTGTCCCCCCGAAAGGTCGTGCGGATAGCGGTCATAATGCTCTGCCAGAAGACCGACCGAGGCCAGGGCCGAGAGCGCGCGCTCATGGCGCTCATCCGCATCGCGCACGCCGGCGATAATCAGCGGCTCCTCCAAAATGCGGCCGACACGGTTACGCGGGTCAAAAGCCGTAGAGCTATCCTGGAATACCAGCTGGATTTCGCGGCGAAACGGCTTGCGTTCGCGCTCCGACATCGTGGCGAGGTCGTGCCCGCGATAGACAATCGAGCCGGAATCCACACGCTCGAGACCACAGATCAGGCGTCCAGTCGTCGACTTGCCCGATCCGGATTCGCCAACCAGGCCATAGATCTCGCCCGGTGCGATCTCAAACGACAGATCGTCCACGGCGGTAAAGGCCTGACGCTTAAAACCTGAGCCCGGCATGGGAAACGTTTTAGTCAGATGTGAGACCCTAAGCAGGGCTTCGCTATCAACAGCCATGGCACTCCCCTTTCTCGACAAGCCAGCATTTAGACCGGTCGCACGCATTCACGGCAAACAGCGGAGGCTCCTGCGCGCGGCAACGCTCGTCCGCCCGGGCGCAACGAGGCGCAAAGCGGCATCCACAGGGTATTGCCGTAAGCGGCGGCACCGTGCCCGGAATATCCGCCAGCGTGTCAACTCGCTCGCCTTCGAGCGGCGGAATGCTCGCGATGAGCCCCTGGGCATACGGGTGGCTCGGGCGCTCCATAAGGCCGCAGGCGTCGATCTCTTCTACGATTTGACCCAGATACATGACGTGCACGCGCGAGCAGATGCTCGTGACGACACCCAAATCATGGCTGATAAAAAGCACCGCCATGCCCTCGGAACTGTTGAGGTCGCGCAGAAGGTCCAAAATCTGTTTTTGAGTCGTCGTGTCGAGTGCCGTGGTGGGCTCATCGGCGATAAGCAGGCGCGGGTGTCCGGCGAGCGTCATGGCAATCATCACGCGCTGGCGCATACCGCCGCTAAAATCGCTCGGATACATGTCGAAGCGGGCCGCGGCATCTCGAATTCCCACACGTTCCAACAGCGATAGAGCCTCGTTGCGGGCTTCGCGTCGGCTCACCTTACGGTGGGCCCGCACGGCCTCGACGACCTGGGCCCCGACCGTCATGACGGGGTTAAGCGAGCTCAAAGGGTCCTGGAAAATCATGGCGATGTCGCAGCCGCGCACTTTGCGCATCGTCTTGAGCGGACGCGCCAGCAGATCCTCGCCATCAAACACAATCTGGCCCTCATAGGCCATCTTCTGTTCATGCTCCAATAGGCGCATGACACTCTGGGCAAACACCGACTTACCGCAGCCGGACTCGCCGACAACACCAACGATCTCACCGGCATCGATATGTAGGTTGAGTTTGTTGACGGCTTCCAGCGCGTTGCCATCGCGGCCCACAAACGAGATGCAGAGGTCGCGCACGTCCAAAAGATTCTGAGCCATGGGCTAGTCCTCCTTGGTCTTGGGGTCGAGGGCGTCGCGCAGGCCGTCGCCGGCCAGATTGAGCGAAAGCACGCTCGCGATGATGGCTGCTGCCGGGAAGAAGATCATCCACCAGGCTTTGCGCATCACGTTCTTGCCCGCCTGCAGGATGTTTCCCCAGCTGGCGTCGGGCGCCTTGATACCCAGGCCCAGAAACGAGAGGGCGGCCTCCGAGAGCACGGCCTCGGCAAAGACGAAGGTCGCCTGCACCAGGAAGGGCGCCATAACGTTGGGCACGATATGCAGCCACACGATGCGCGCGGTCGAGGCGCCCTGCACGCGCAGGGCCTCCACAAAGGGCTCCTCCTTGACCACCATCGCACGCGAGCGCACGATGCGCGCCATGCTGGGCGTATAGACGATGGAGAGCGCGATGATGACGTTCCAGACCGAGGCGCCCATCATGGCCATGAGTGCGATAGCCAAAAGCACGCCTGGAATGGACATAAGGCCGTCGCAGATGCGCATGAGAATATGATCGAGCCTCTCGTTGTAGCACGCATAGGCGCCGATCACCAAGCCGAGCGCACTCGTCGCGAGCGTGACGGCAATGCCGACGCCAAGCGACACGCGCGCGCCCGCGATGACGCGGGCAAGCAGGTCGCGGCCAAAGTCATCGCAGCCAAAGGGATGCGCAGGCGAAGGTGCCGAAAGTCGCAACGCCATCTCCTGCGCATTGGGTTCAACCGTCCACACCAGCGGACCGACGAGCGCGATCAGCGCAATCGCTAGGAAAATGCAGCCGCCGACCACAAACCCCTTGTTGGCAAGAGCCTTCTTAAAGTTTGCCATCATGCATCGCCCCATTTGCGAGCGCGCGGGTCAAAAGCGCCGTAGGCAAGGTCGACGGCCAGATTGATCACCGAATTCAATAAGGCGATGACCAGCAGCACGCCCTGAATCACCGGATAGTCGCGACGCTCGATAGAGCTCGTGACCAGCTGGCCCAAACCGGGGATGTTAAAAATGGCCTCAGTCACCACGGCGCCCGTAATCAGGGCGCCAAAAGAATAGCCGACCGAGGTGAGAATCGGCAGCGCTGCGTTGCGCAGGGCATGGGCCAGCACCACGCGAAACTCGGAGACGCCCTTGGCACGCGCCGTCTTGACGCAGTCAAGCTGCATGGCCTCGATAACGCTCGAACGGGTCATGCGCATGAGCAGGGCCGCCTGCACGCATCCAAGCGATACGGCCGGCAACGCAAGATAGCGTAAATGGCTGAACCAGCCCTTCGATAGCGGCGCATAGCCGGCCACCGGGAACACACGCAACGTGACGGCAAACAGCCACATAAGCATGAGCGCCATCAAAAAGCCGGGTATCGCCACGCCCAAAAGAGCAACGACACGCAAGACCGCGTCGGTGCGCGACCCATGTTTGAGGGCAGCGACGACGCCGCAAGGCAGTGCAATCAACAGCGCGATGAGCTGTGCCAGAAGCGCGAGCGATAGCGTGGGGCCAAAGTGCTCGGCGATCGCCTGCGTGACGGGCTGCCGCATAAAATACGAATCGCCCAGGTCGCCGGTAAGCACGCCGCCCATCCACTCAACGTAGCGCTGCGGCAGCGGCTCGTTGAGTCCCAGGCTATCGTTGACGCGCTCGATCTGGTCGGCCGAAGCCTCCATGCCGAGCATCGAAGAGGCCGGGTCACCCGGTGTGAGATAGATAATCAAAAACACGACAACTGAGATGATGAGCATCACCGGAACCATCGCGCCTATACGTTTGAGCGTGTACTTCATCATGCGAGGCGTCTATTTCCCCTCTGAACGTGGACAGGGCGTGGCGGCCACAGGGGACCAGACCCCTCCAGCCGCCACGCCATCTATTGCATTACTCCGGACGCTTGGCGTTCCAAATGATGGCCCCGTCGAGCACCTCGACGTCCTCGACGTCTGCCTGGGTGCCCGTGATGGAAGCGTAGTGGCAAAGCGGCTCGATGACGGCGATCTCACAGAGGCGTTCCTGAGCCTCGGCCCACTTCTTGGCCGCAGCGTCGGTGTCCTTGGCGGTGCGGGTCTCGGCCACGAGCTTGAGCGCCTCCTCGTCGGACAGGCCATAGAAGGCCTTGGAGACCGAGAGGGACTGGGCCGGGATGGGCTTGTAGTTGGTGGAGGCCACAAAGAGGTCCCACTGCTCGGGCTTGCCGGAGCGGATGTCCATGAAGGTCGCGAACTCGTAGCTGTCGACCTCGGCGGTGAAACCGGCCTTCTCGAGCTGTTCCTGCAGCGCGACGGTGGCGTTATACATATCCTTGTAGTCGGGGGTGGTCAGTAGCTTGACCGTTTCACCGGCATAGGAGGTCTTGGCCAGGGCCTTCTTGGCGGCCTTGGCGTCGGCCTGGTTAAAGTACTTCTTGCCCGCGTCGGTCGCCCACTGAGTGTTCTCGGGGTTGCCAAGGTTGGGATCGATGTTGAAGAGCTCCTTCTCGCCATAGGCGGCAAGAGCGGCCGCCTCGCAGTCGATAGCCATGAGGGCACACTTGCGGATCTCCTCGTCGGCGAAAATGCCCTCGTTCATGTTGAGGAAGGCGGTCAGAACGCCGGCGTTATGAGTGTAGAGCTTGACGTCGTCGTTGCCGTCGAAGTCGTGGTAGTTCTCGGTGGGGATCTCGCCAGCGATATCGTACTCGCCGGTCTCAAACCCGCTCACGCGCGTGGAGGCCTCGGTCACGAACTGATAGTAGATGTCCTTGGTGGGCGCGGAGACCTTGCCGGTGTAGCCCGAAGCCTTGCCGTGGGCGGCGACATAGTCCTCGTAGCGGGTGAGATGGACGTACTGGTCCTGCTTCCACTCCACAAACTTGTAGGCACCGGTACCCACGTACTCGGTCACGCCGGTATCGCCCGCGGCCTCAATGACCTCGGAGGGGAAGATACCCGGATACTGGGAGTGGTTGCCCAGGATGATCAGAAAGTCGATGGCGGGCTCGGTCAGCGTGCAGGTGACCTCGTGGTCGCCCGAGGCGGCGAAGGTGGCACCGGGCAGCAGGCTCGCGGCGCGGTCGTTGACGGTGAGCCAGCGGTTCATCGAGGCCACGACGTCCTCGGAGCCAAACTCCTTGCCGTTGTGGAAGGTGACGCCCTCGCGCAGCTTGATGGTGTAGGTCAGGCCGTCGTCGGAGACCTCATAGCCCTTGGCCAGCACGGGTTGGGGCTCGTAGTCGCTATCGAGGCCAAAGAGCGGCTCGACGACGTTGCAGATGATGTCCATGGTCACAAGCGACGACGTGGTGTGCGGATCGAGGCCGTCCGGGCTCGCCGGGAGCGCGATCTGCAGCTCGTCGCGATACTCCACATCCTGGCCGGAGGCAGCGGCGCTACCGCTTTCGGCGCCCGAACCGCCGCAGCCGGTGAGGCCGAGGCCCGCCATGGCGCACAGGGCAGCGGAGCCGGTCAGAAAACCGCGACGGGAAACGCCCGCCTTGAAAAGGTCGTTGTTCATTGAGTTCCTTTCGTGTCTGAACAAACGGATAGAATCTGCCGGCACGGTGGAAATCCCCGCCCCGGCAGCTATGCGAAGCCGGCCGGCGCCCTGCGGTGCATCCGGACACCGGCCGACATGGCAACGGAGAAATCCCTATCGCGTGGACAGGAACACCCGGCGGCACAGCTTGGCGCAGGTGCGGCTAAATCGTCTCGAGGAAGGCCTCGATGCGGGTCTGGAGCTGACCGGCGTCCTCACCGGCGTAGTCGGTCGTGATGTGCATAAACGGAATGCCCGCCTCCTCTGCGGCCTTCTCCACAGCGAAGGACTCCATCTCGTAGAGTGTGCAGAACTGCAGGGCCACGTCGACGATACCGTCGGCATGCAGGTCCTTGGCCATCTGGACAATGTCCTTCATACGCTGATCGTTGGGCGTAAAGACGGCGCAGTTGATCTTAAAGTAGCGCTCGGCGATGGCGTCGAGCATCTCGTCGACCGTCTCGCCGGACTCGTCGACCAGGTCCTTGTAGTAGCGCGAGCCCGTGCAGGACTCCTCGCCCACCACGACGCCGCCGGCCTTCTCGATAAGGTTGAACAGCTTCCAGTTGGGCACGGCCATGGGCGTACCGGTGTACAGGATGCGCTTGGTCCCCTTGGGCGCCACGCCCTCGCCGGCCTCGACACGCTGCTCGCACTCGGCGGCCATCTCGTTGATGGCTCCGGTCAGACGCGGCGTGTCGTCCATAAAGGCGGCCTGAACGGTCAGCAGGCTGTCGAGACCGCTGATGGGCGCCGGGTCGGCAGCGCGCGTGGCAGCGAGGCGCTGCAGGGCGCGACGCTTCTCATTGACGGCGTGGATGGCGGCCTTCAGACGCTCGGGCGTGATCTTGACGCCGCACTCTTCCTCGATCTTGGCGGCGAGCTTCTTGACCTCGGCCTTCCAGGTCACGAGCGTCGACTCGTCGTGTACGTTGGGAATATCCATGACGTACATGTTCTTTTGCGTGGCAAAGAACTCGTAGGCCTTTTTCTTGCCGTCGCAGGTGTTCTCACCCACGACCAGGTCACTCGACTCAATGTAGGGGCAGACCTCGCCCAGCTTAAAGCCGGCAAAGCTCTTGATGAGCGGACAGGTGTTGCGCGGCAAGTGCTCCTCAACCTTGTCCGTTGCCCAGTCGGCACCCGAGCACAGGCCCACGGGGATACCATCGCAGGCAAGCACGATCTCTTCGGGCACGTAGACGCAGAACGAACCGACAATCTTGGTGGCCTCGCCGGCCTCCTTCTTGTCGAGCATCTCCTTAATACGGCCGCTGTGGATGTTGGTGGCGACAAAATCCAGGTAGGACGTAGACTTGGGGCGATTGTTCTGTGTCAGGAACATATCGCCGTACATCTGGCCCACGGCGCCCAGCAGCATGTCGTGGTCGGCAAGATTCATGCCGAGGCTTTCCCACATCGGATGGAAATCGAATTCTTCAGCCATGACGGTTCCCCTCTCGAACCAAAAATGAATAGCTACGGTATTTCTGCACGGTGGGCGGCGAAAACCCAGCCGTGCCTAAACCCGGAATTTTGGGGAACCTGCTTTGCAGCTGATTATTTAGTTGTGCGTCGTCTCTCCCGGAGCCGTGAACATACCTGCTCATATGCGGCTCCGAGCCATATACAGGGCGCGCGCCGCAACGCGACGCGAATATGTCTTCTGCGGCATCAGCGCGCCCTCCTTTTCTCGTCGAAGGTAACTATATCAACGGTTGTCGTCCAGACGAACACCGCCGACATGCGTACGACAGCGTCGGGATGTGAGCATCTCACTGTCTGATAATTAATTATCAGACTGATAAGGTTTAGTCATGTAGAAATCGGCGAACGGCGAAGTGAAAATAAAGCGGTCGAGGAATACCTCCTCGACCGCATCGCCCCCGCATTATCGGCAAACGAGATGAATCCTGCTTGCATCAAAATGCATGCGCAGAGTCTCACCCGCCTGCGGCAGCTCTTCCACGGGTACACTCACCTTATTCACCTTCCACTGCAGACGCGTGGGCGCATCAACACGCGGCACGTCCAGCAGCACCAGCCGCTCAAAGCGCGAATCGCTCACACGGGCCACGTGCAAATCGTAGCTGTTGCGACCGCGCTCCGCGCGATTGTCAACATGGAAGTAGCTCGCACGAATACCGAGGTACGTCACGTTATCGGGAACCTCATGGCCCACGTTAAAGGTCATGCCCCAGTCCAGGGCTTCAACTTCCTGAGGCCCAATCTTGCGCGCCCGGCTTGTGTTCTTGCAGCCCGTCAGACGCAGTGCCGCCAGCGTCTGCGGACGGCGGACCACGTCCTCGACGGAGCCGGTCTCCTCAACATGCCCGTCGTGCATCACGCAGATGCGCTGGCAGAGGCGGCATGCTTCGTCGATGTCGTGGCTCACGTAGAGCACGGTGCGGTTGCACACATCGAACAGGTCGAGCATGTTCTGCTCGAGTGCGCTCTTAAGATAGGAATCGAGCGCGCTCATGGGCTCGTCGAACATAAAAATGCCCGGATGCGCCGCCACCATGCGAGCAAGCGCCACGCGTTGCTGCTGACCGCCCGAGAGGCGCGCGGGATAGCGGTCGGCAAAATCGGCTAGACCGAAAATGCCCAGATAGCGCTCGGCGAGTTTTTTGCGCGCGACGGCGTCACCCGCGTCCTTTACACCGGCGCATACGTTATCGGCCACCGTCAAGTTGGGAAACAGCTGATAGTTTTGGAACAACAGGGCGCATTTTCGCTCCTGAGGCGACAGGTTGATGCCCGCCGCCGAGTCAAAAAAGGTCACGCCGTTGACGACGATCTTGCCCTCGTCGGGCGTCTCCACGCCGGAAATGCAGCGCAGCGTACAGCTCTTGCCGCAACCCGAGGCGCCCAGCAGCGCCACGCGCTCCTCGTCGGCCTCAAGCCGCATGTCGAGCACAAACCCGGGATAACGTTTCTTAATATCCAGAACGAGCGACATAGCTTATCGACCTCCCTGCGGCGCCGCATCATCGCGCATGAGCTCGACCAACGCCTCGCGATCGATACGCAAGGCATCGCCGCCCGCCGGGTCGAGCGAATCGCCCTGTCCGGCGAGATCTTCGGCCTGTTTGCGCTCCGCACGGGAAAGGCCCCGCTCGCGATACTTTTGCGAATGCGCCGTGTACATGTTGATGAATAGGATGACCAGGAAGCTGAACGCAATTACGACCACGACCCAAAAGAGGGCCACCGACGTATTGCCGCCCATCCACTCAAAGTAGATGGCGATGGGAATGGTCTGCGTAATACCGGCGTAGTTGCCCGCAAAGAACAGGGTGCAGCCAAACTCGCCCATCGCTCGGGCAAAGGCGAGCACCGTGCCCGCTGCGATTGAGGGCCACCCAAGGGGTATCATAAGCTTGGTAAAGATGCGACGCTCGGACCATCCCAGGGTTCGCGCCGCATCGAGCATCTGCGTGTCGAGGCTCTCGAAGGCTCCGAGTGCCGTACGGCAGACGAGCGGGAACGACACCACCACAGCAGAGATCACCGCCGCCGGCCACGTAAAGACGATCGAGACGCCGTGCGCGATAAGCCACTGGCCAACATTGGTCGATCGACCAAATAGCATAAGCAGCAAAAAGCCGCACACCGTAGGCGGCAGCACCATAGGAATCGTAAAGACCGAGTCGAGCAGGCCCTTGATGCGACTCGAGGTACCCATAGTCTTCCACGCGGCGAACAGGCCCAGCGCAAAGGAGATCAGCAGGGCAAGGCCGCTCGTTTTTATGGACACCCAAAACGGGCGATAGTCGATGTCGCCCAAAAAGGAGGTCAGAGAGGTCCAGGGCCCCTGCTCATCCCGCAATACGACAGACGATGCCTCTACCATTTGAGCGCTATCAAGCCAACGCGCGCCGCCCTTGGCATCACCCGAGGCTGATGCAATCACCACATAGCGGTCCCCATCCGCACCGCGCTCGTCAAAGCCATAGGTATACCCGCCGACATCAAACGTTGTTTCCGCCGTGACATACCAAGGAAGATCCACGTCCCCCAGCTGCGCACCTCCCATGCAGTTTGCGCTGTCGAGCTTACAGACGAGGGCCTTGAGACCCGATACGCACTCGTTGTCCTGCGGATCCAATCCATACTTCTCGACCGCCTTGGGCGATATCCACACCACAACGCGATCGGCAGCAGGCGCCACTACAAGGTCCACGTCCTCGTCAACGGGAAACCGGTAGCCCTCAGGCTGGCCCTCCATGGCACGAGCGGTCCCCTTGGCCAACCGCTCAAAACCCTCGATCCCATAGGAAAGCCCATGAGCGGTCGCAGCAACCTGGGCCCCGTCCTCAGCGTCCCCAGCAAACGCAAATCCCGGCACCCAGCAAAGTGCGAAGGTCAAAGCACAGGCGACAAGCATGCGGAATCTATTAAGCACGAAAAGCTCCAAGCGAATACAAGGACGGAGTGAAACACAAAACGATGGAATTATCGCGCCAAGCCGCACTATGCGGAAAGCTCAAAGCCGTACTTAGCCCAAATCTTCTGAGCCTTCTTGTTGGTCAGACAGAAGTCGATGAACGCCTTGGCTTCGTCGGCATGCTCGGAGCTCTCGGCGACAGCGCCCGGATACACGATGGGCTTGTGCGAGTCCTCGGGACACACGAAGGCCTCCTCGATGCCGTCGTAGCGGTAGATGTCAGAGCTGTAGACAAAGCCAGCCACGCAGTCGCCCGTAGAGACGTAAGACGCAGCGGTGCCGACCTTGTCGGCCAGGGCCACCTTGTCGGCGAGCTCGGGCGCGTACTCGCCGTCGTCGCCCTCGGTACCGGTATAGAGGCCCACGGAAGCCAGCGCCTGGTTGGCGTACTTGCCGGCGGGGACGGTCTTGGCGTCGCCGATGGCGATCTTGCCGTCCAGATTCGCGACGTCGGCGATGGCCTCGACCTTAGTATCGGAGCCCTCGGCGCGAATGATCACGAGGTCGTTGACGAACATGTCCTCACGCGTGTCGGCATCGACGAGCTCGGCGGCTTCGGCGTCGTCCATGGTGCCCTTGGAGGCCGTGATGAGCACGTCGACGGCGGCACCGGCGCGCATCTGCTCGACAAGGTCGCCAGACGCCTTAAACTGCGTGTCGGCAAACGTGGTGCCGGTCTGCTCGGTGTAGAGCTCCTGAACCTCGGGCAGAGTTTTCTCGAGCGAGTTAGCGGCAAAGACCTGCAGCTCGACAGCCTTCTTCTTAGAGGAAGACTTGACGGAGCCGGCATCGGAACCAGCGGGCTCGGACGTCTTGTTGCCCGAGCAGCCGGCAAGGCCAAGGCCGGCGGCAGCGGCAGCAGAAAGCGAGACAAAACCGCGGCGTGAAACCATATCGAACATATTCAACCCTTTCGAACGCTATGCCCGGGCACCCCGCCGCAGGCTTTATTCTGTTACTAGATTATACTTCCGCGCGAATAATGATAATGAGAAATTATTCTCGCTAGAGAATATAGTTTCGAGTTGCCGTGCACCTCGGCGTCGCTTCGGCGGAAAACAAAGGCGGAGCAGCCGTTCAGGTCGCCCCGCCGCAGGTAAACCGCTTATTTGGTATGTCCACCGCCCGCCGTCATTTGGGCCGCATGCTCCAGCTGATCGCTCACGGCCTCCCAGCTTTCGCGGGCCGCTTTCGTGGATCCCGGAAAGTTGATGACAAGCGTATGCCCACGCTGCATGCACACGGCGCGCGAGAGCATGGCGCGGCGCGTCTTGGTCATGGAGTATGCGCGAATCGCCTCTGCAATACCCGGCACATCGCGGTCGCAGACGGCACGCGTCGCCTCGGGCGTCACATCGCGCACCGAAAGCCCCGTACCGCCGCAGGTGAGCACGACGTTGGCGTGGCACTCATCGGCGGCTTCCACAACGGCATCACCAATCTCGCTGACGTCGTCGCGCACGACCACATGTGAGGCGACCGTCCAGCCCTGTGCCTCGATAAGCTCCTCGAGCGCGGCTCCAGCCTCGTCCTGGGCAAGGTCGCGCGTGTCCGAGCACGTCACGATCGAAATCTTCAACTCCATAGCGATCCTCCTATAGCACCGTTCCCTCAGGCAGGTCGACGCGAACAACGTCCACGACATCTCCCGCCTTGAGCTCGCACGGTCCTTCGTCAATACGCAGCAGGCAGTTGGCCCGCTGCATCGTGCCGAGCAGCGCCGAATTCTGCGTCTTGGCCTCGGTCACCAACAGCTCACCGGTCTCGGGGTCGCGCAAAACCGTGGCGCGATCGAAGAAGCGTCGGTCCTGGCGCTTCTTCACGCTATGCGTAAGCGTCGCCCGCTGCACGGGACGCGCACCCCCGGCAAAGCCGCGCATCTTGCGAATCGCCGGACGGGCAAGCATCTCAAAGCCCACATACGCCGCCGCGGGATTGCCCGAAAGCCCCAAATACGGCTTACCCCCGAGCAAGCCAAACGTGATGGCCTTGCCCGGACGCATCGAGATGCGGTCAAACAGCACCTCGCCCTCGCGCCGAACGAGCGCCGTCACGTAGTCGTAATCGCCCGCCGAGGCGCCACCGCTCGTAATGACAAAGTCGCACTCCTGCACGGCACGATGCACCAGCTCGGCAATCGCCTGCTCATCGTCGGGCGCGATGCTGTAGAACACGGGCTCGGCGCCGGCATCGAGTGCTTCGGCCATCAACGCCGACGAGTTGGAGTCGCGAATCTGCCCGCGCGCCGGAACCTTACTCGGTGCGACCAGCTCCGTGCCCAGCGAGATAATGCCCACGCGCGGGGCGGCATGGACCTTCACGCTCGCGTAACCGGCGCTTGCCAGCAGGCCAGCACCGGCCGGGGCCACAACCTCTCCGGCGCGCATCACGACGTCGCCGGCATGGGCCTCCTCGGCGGCAGAGCGAACGTTCTCCCCCACCTTGGCAGGCATCGAGAAGCTCACGTGCGAGCCCTCGTTGCCGTCACCGTCGAGCACATCGACGATCTCGTATTTCACCACGGCATCGGCACCTTCGGGTACCGGCGCACCAGTCATGATGCGGACTGTCTCGCCCAGGCCAAGAGCGCCCTCAAACACATGGCCCGCGGCCTCGTGTCCGATAACGTCGAGCGTCACCGGCGCCACACCAGACGCCTGCGCCAAGTCCGCCGAGCGCACGGCATATCCGTCCATAGCGCTGTTGGCAAACGGCGAGATGTCGATATCGGCCACCGCATCCTCGGCCAAGGGAAGGCCGGCGGCCTGCCACACGGGAATCTCGACGAGATCGGTCGGAGCAACATGCGACAAAACAATCGACTGCGCGTCCTCCAGCGGAATGAGCTTCTCTGCCATATGTACCTCTTAATGCCACGGCGCACAACAGAAGCGCCGATTCTTTATGCTTGTCTCAGTATAATCCCCCGACGCGTGACCGTGACTTGGCCTGTACCCGCAAATACACCTGTCGGCTGCAGGCTGCGAAACAGAATGGAAACCAACCCACCGGCTCGTCGCGTTTACCGCGTTTTATAATGCTTGCGTTGCAACCTAAAAGAGGAACGTATGGCTCATAACGACAAACCCGAAAGCGCACACGAGGCGCAAGATTATTCCCAGCCGCTCGACGACGGCGGCTTTTTCTCCCTGAACGACGTCATCATGGCCGGCAGGCATCAGATCACCCGCTCCGAGCATCTCTTAGCTGCCGACACGCGCCGCAACGTCCGCAACCTACTCGCGAGCGCCAAGTTGCTCGCACTCGTCGTCATCGTCTCGCTCGCCATGGGCGTTGCCGCTTGGGCGTTTTTGGCCTCGCTGAATATCGCGACCGATTATCGCGAGCACCATGCGTGGATCTACGCGCTGCTTCCCGTTGTGGGCATGGCCACCGCGTGGGTCTACAAGAACCACGGCCTTGCCGCCAAACGAGGTA
Organism: uncultured Collinsella sp.; assembly: GCA_900556605.1. Taxonomy (GTDB): domain Bacteria; phylum Actinomycetota; class Coriobacteriia; order Coriobacteriales; family Coriobacteriaceae; genus Collinsella. The sequence continues at coordinate 28,412 of USPC01000004.1, forward strand.
ACAACCTGGTCATCGACTCCGCTCTGGGCACACGTCTCATCCATATGCGCATGGCCGTCCTCACCTTCGTCTGCTCCACGCTCACGCACCTCACGGGCGGATCGGCCGGTCGCGAGGGAGCTGCGGTGCAGATTGGCGGCACCATCGCCAGCAACATCTCGAGCCTCGCCCACCTCAAAAAGCATGACCACCACGACCTCATGCTCGCCGGCATCTCGTCGGCCTTTGGCGCCGTATTCGGTTCGCCCCTTGCCGGCGCGTTCTTTGGCATGGAGATGTGTTTTATCGGCAAGATCGACTACACCGCGGGCATCTACTGTCTGGTCGCCTCGTTTACCGGCTACTTTACATCACTCGCCCTGGGTACCGAGTACGAAGCGAATGTCATCGCCAGCGTTCCCAACATGACACCACGGACGGTTGCCATCGTTGTTATCAGCGCCATTATCTTCGGTCTGACGGCACGCCTCTTTGCCTGGTCGGTTCGAACCGTCAAAAGCCTGTACGGTCGCTTTATCACCAACTACCTTGCTCGCGCACTCGTGGGCGCGCTCGTGGTTTTGGCCGCCTATGCCCTCCTCGACGCCTGGGACTACGCCGGCCTTTCCACGTGGCTTTCCGGCGCCGGATTTGCAGGCAACACCACCCTGGCGGACGCAGCCATCAAGTTGGTCGTCACAGCGCTCACCCTGGGCGCCGGCTTCCAAGGCGGCGAGGTCACGCCTCTGTTTGGCATCGGTGCTGCGCTCGGCGGCTGGATCGGCTGCCTCGTCGGAATCGACCCCAGCTTTCTGGCGGCGTTGGGCATGCTCGGCGTGTTCTGCGCCGGCCTTAACGTACCCATCACCACCTGTATGATGGCCATCGACCTGTTCCACGGCACGGCCGCCGGCTTCTTCGTGATCGTGGCGTTTATCAGCTATCTCGCCGGCGGCCACCGCGGCGTGTACCCCGCCCAGCGCATCATCTCACCCAAGCGCCGTTCTCTTATTGTGGATGAGGGCGGTACGGTAGCGGAGGCTATCGAGCGCCACAACGACCTGATAGAGTAGATCTAATAATCACCGTGCAGCCACAATCGGGGGCAATTCGACCTGAGCGCGACCGCACCGTCATGTCACACGCCGGGAGTCGCCCCATGCACGCAACTGATTTTGGTCGCACGCTCATCATCGCCAACCCAGCTGCCCAGTCGGGTGCGGCACGCAAAGTTGCCGAGCGCCTGCAACGCTTTTTGGACATGACTGCACGCGCATCCCAGTTTGACCTGGTGCTGACCGAGCGAAATGGACACGCCAAGGAGCTGGCTGCCCAGGCAACGGGCTATCGCACCGTTATCGCACTTGGCGGTGACGGCGTGATCCACGAGGTCGTTAACGGGCTTATGACGCAAAAGGAGGACGCACGCCCCGCTCTTGCCGTCCTGCCCGTGGGCTCCGGCAACGATTTTGCCCAAACGCTCGGCATCGACGATTTCTCCGGCAAGGATTTTGGCGCGCTGCTCACCTGCGAGCTGCAGCGTCAGGACATCGGGCGCATTCGCTCATGGAACCCCGCGAGCGGTAGCGGCGAGGCTACCGTTGAGTACTACAACCAGACGCTTTCGGTCGGCATCGATGCCGCCATCGGCCTGGGCACCACCGAGCTGCGCAAAAAGACCGGCTTGACGGGCGCTCCGCTCTACACCCTCTCGGGACTTGAGCAGTTTGGCTTGCGCTATCGCAACTACCCCATGACAGCCAGCTTTGACGGGGCGCCCGCCGAGCGCGTGAGGGCGATCATCATGGCGATTCAGCTGGGCCCCACGTATGGCTCGGGCTATCGCATCTGTCCCGATGCCGACCCCTGCGACGGCATACTCGACGTCTGCTACGCCTGCGGCCCCGTCCCCCGTGCGGTCGCGCTTCCCATGTTCCTTTCGGCCAAAGATGGCCACCACACCAAGCTGCCACCGGTTCGCATGCGCCGCTGCCGCCATGCCGAGCTCACCTTTGAGGAGCCCGACTACCCCATCCAGGCCGACGGCGAGCCCGTTGTCGCCTCGCGCATCGAGGTCGACATCCTCGCCGGCGCCCTCCACGTCTGGCACCCCACCCACTAGCCATCCCTAAGTTGCGGTGAAATAGGGACTGTTTATGCAGGTAAAGCCGGAAAACAATCCCTATTTCACCGCAACTTATTGAGAAGATCATTCCTCCCTGCCCGGTTTGCGACGGTTAGCCTTTTTAATGGCGTTGAAGTGCTTGTCATTGAGCCTGCGCTGGCGAGAGCGCTGAGGCACCTTGGTCTTTACGCGTAGGCGCGGTGGACGCCCGCGACGCCCAAGCTCAGCGCGCAGCTTACGCAGGCAGCTACTACGGTTTTGGAACTGACTGCGGCTCTCGCGCGCCGTCACGGTAATCCCCGAAGGGATATGCTTCATGCGCACCGTCGAATCCGTCGTGTTCACGCCCTGTCCGCCCGGACCCGTCGCGCGAAACACCTGCACCTCGCAATCGCGCGCCAACTCCTCGACCGACATCTCGGCATAGCGCGCATACTCACGCCATCCCATCGTGTTCTCATCCATATCAACACCTCCCCTCATACAAAAAATGTGACAAAGGGAAAGTCCCTTTGTCACATCGCATACCAATCGCTTGTGTTGTGCGCTTAGGCGAAGGTGATCTCGCCGGTCTCGCAGTCCATATCGGCGATACGGGCCAGGCTCTCGACGCGGAAGCCGCGCTCGCGGAGCTTATCGCCACCGCCCTGGAAGCCCTTCTCCACCGCAATGCCAATACCGGACACCTCGGCACCCGCAGCCTCGCAGATCTTGATAAGACCCTCGAGCGCGCAGCCGTTGGCCAAGAAGTCGTCGATAATCAGGACCTTGTCGCCCTCGGACAGGAAACGCTTGCCAACGATGACCGGGTACTCCTTCTGCTTGGTAAAGGAGTAGATGGTCGTGGCATACTGCTCGCCGTCAAGGTTAATGGACTGCGCCTTCTTGGCAAAGACCACCGGCACACCGCCAAAATGCTGAGCCGCGATGCAAGCCATGCCAATGCCCGAAGCCTCAATCGTCAGGATCTTATTGATCTCGACGCCCTCGAACAGACGGGCCCACTCGGCGCCCATGTGGTCGAACAGCTCAACGTCGCACTGGTGGTTGAGGAAGGCATCAACCTTAAGGACGTTACCGGCCTTTACGATGCCGTCATGGCGAATACGATCCTCAAGCTCCTGCATGGCGCAACCCCTTCTCGCGGCAACGATACCGCGCGATTAATAAACGTTGTTCGATAGTCTACCACGGACCGACCCCCGCCCGCCCCACAAGCCGCATCGCACCATAAAGCCGCAAGACAAGTAGATAGGCCCGATTCGTGGCAAGCCTGCCTCCACAAGCTAATGGCGGGCGCGTATCTTCACCAAACGCACCATGGCAAGCGCAAAGCCCACAGCGGCCACAGCCATCAACACATAGAACACCGAACGGAAACCAAACAAGAACACATCCGGACGGCCTGCAACGAAACTGGTCACGGCCTCGCCCATCGCCACGCTCATCTGCCCATACAGGATATGCGACGCCGCCGTAATGCCCACCGCCATACCCGCATAGCGTGCCAGGCTACCCAGACTGCCAGCAAAGCCGAGCGCTTCGCGCGGAGCCGAGCCCATGTACAGCGAGTTATTAGGGCTCTGGAAAATCGACGTACCGCACGACATAAACGCGACGCAGCACACGATCACAGGGATAGAAGAGCGCTCGTCAAGCGTGCTTACCGCAAAGAGACCGCACACGTACACGCCCAGGCCGACCGCCGTGGGACCCTCGCAGCCAACACGGTCCGAAACCGTACCCGAAAGCGGTCCGATAAAGGCATTCACCATCGGCAGTGCCAAAAAGAGCAGTCCGGAAATGTCAGAACCAAAGCCGTGGGCGTCCTGAAAATAGAACGGCAGAATAAACTCGGATGCGCCAATGCCAACGAACACGATGAGCATGCAAGCAAGGTTAATGGTGAAGGCCGAATCTGCAAAGCAGCGACGAGCAGCCTCGATCAGGGACATGGGGCGCTCGCCGGTCTCCGGCTTAACATGCGGCAGCGTGTAGAGCCCCACGATAAACGAGATGACGCCGATGGGCAGGTTGATGAGGAAAATGCTCTCCCAGGGAAAGCTTGCCACCAGCATGCCGCCGAGCACGGGGCCACACATCATGCCGAGGGCCACGAAGGTCGCAAGAATACCCATGGCACGACCGCGCTCGCGAGCCGGAAACGACTCGGTGATGATACCCATGTTGTTGGCCATGGCCGCCGCGCAACCGACGCCCTGAACGATGCGTGCCAGAATAAGAACTTCGAGCGAGGCCGAAAGGCCGCAAAGCAGCGAACCGGCCGTAAAGACGATTACGCCCAGCTGGAATACGCCGACCTTGCCGCGCACGTCGCCCAGGCGGCCAAACGGCAGCATAGCCACGCACGTCGCAAGCAGGTACACCGAGCTCACCAGCTGAATGCGATCGAGGCCCACGCCCAGCTCCTTTTGCATCACGGGCAGCGCCACGGTCACGACGGTCGAATCCAGACACGATATAAACGTCATGATGAGCACGGTAAACAGAATCGCCCATTTGTTCTTGCCATGGGTGTCGCCCTCTAGAGCAATGTGCTCGCGGCGCAGCTGCTCTGCAGTTTTCTCCATATCCATCCTTTCGAGTGGCGCAACACAAAAAACGGGGCCCCATCGCCTGCGAACAGTTGCGATTGGGGTCCCGCCTACGGAATCGGAACGAAAGGTCGCCGAAGCTTTCTGCCAGCATCGGCGCCTTGTGCGAACGCTAGCCTAGCACTGCTCGAGCGCCTGCTCAAGGTCGGCAATCAAATCGGCTGTGTCCTCGAGGCCGCACGACAGGCGCACCATGTCGGCGGAGATGCCACATGCGATGAGTTCCTCATCGTTCATCTGGCGATGCGTGGCGTTAGCAGGATGCAAGCAGCAAGTGCGGGCGTCGGCCACGTGCGTGGCAATCTGGGCGAGCTTGAGGCTCTTCATAAAGGTCTCGGCCGCCGCGCGACCACCGTTAAAGCCAAAGCTCACGACGCCGCAGGTACCGTTGGGCATGTACTTCTGAGCCAGGTCATAGTACTTGTCGCCCTCCAGGCCCGGATAGCTCACGAAGCGCACCTTGGGATGGCTCTGCAGGAACTTGGCAACGGCCAGGCCGTTCTCGCAATGACGCGGCATGCGCACATGCAGGCTCTCGAGCGAGCTGTTCAAGAAAAACGCCGCCTGCGGGTTCTGCATAGGACCAAGATCGCGCATGAGCTGCGCGGTAGCCTTGGTAATGAAGGCGCCCTCGCGACCGAACTTCTCGGCATACGTCACGCCGTGGTAGCTCTCGTCGGGCGTGGTGAGACCCGGGAACTTGTCCGCATGGGCCATCCAGTCAAACTGGCCGTGGTCGACGATCACGCCACCCAGGTAGGCCGCATGGCCATCCATGTACTTAGTGGTGGAGTGCGTGACGATGTCGGCGCCCCACTCAAAGGGACGGCACATCACGGGCGTCGGGAAGGTGTTGTCGACCATCAGCGGTACGCCGTGGTCGTGCGCGGCCTTGGCAAAGCGCTCAATATCGAGCACGGCAAGGGCGGGGTTAGCAATCGTCTCGCCAAAGACAAGCTTGGTGTTGGGCTGGAGGGCTGCCTCGAGCTCCTCGTCGGTGCAGTCGGGGGCAACGAACGTGCAGGTCAGACCCATGCGCTCCATGGTATGGGCGAGCAGGTTGTAGGTACCGCCGTAGATAGCAGAGCTTGCGACCACGTGATCGCCGGCGCCGGCCACGTTAAAGATCGCGAGGAAGTTCGCAGCCATGCCCGAGCTCGTGAGCATCGCAGCGGTACCGCCCTCCATCTCGCAGATCTTGGCGGCAACCAGATCGCACGTGGGGTTCTGCAGACGGCTGTAGAAGTAGCCCGACTCCTCCAAGTCGAACAGCTTGCCCATGTGCTCGGACGTGTCGTACTTCCACGTGGTTGACTGGTAGATAGGCACCTGACGCGGCTCTGCATCACCCGGGCGATAACCGCCCTGAACACACGTCGTACCGATGGTCTGCTCGCTCATATCTAGCTCCCTTGCCTGGGTTACGTTTTATTCGGTTCACGATACCGCTACCCCGCACCCCTCTCAACCCATCCCCAAGGTAGGTTATGGGACAAATTGATCAGGGGTATTTATCTCAAGCCTTGGGCATTTGCTCGATAGATAAAAACGAGGCATACATGAAGCTCTCGATGATTACATGCCCCGTCACGGGTACCATAGGCGAGTACACCGTGACCAAGGAGACAACGATGAAGCAAATCGATACGGCCCAGCTCGACATCACCGCCTGTCAGGCTCAGGCTGCCGAATACCACGCCCGCGGCTTTAACTGCGCCCAGGCCGTCGCCTGCACGCTCGCTCCCGCCGTCGGGCTCGACCCCCAAGTCGCCTTTACCCTCACCGAGGGCTTTGGCGCCGGCATGGGCGGCATGACCGAAACCTGCGGCGCCATCTCGGGTGCCGTGGCCATCATGGGCTTTGTAATGAGCGACGGCATGGAAAATCCCAAGACCAAGGGCCAGACCTACAAGCTGTCGCGCGAGATCGCCAAGCGTTTTGGCGAGAAGAACACGACGACCGTCTGCGGCACGCTCAAGGGCGTCGGATCGGATAAGGGTCCGCTCCGCAGCTGCCCTGGCTGCATCGACGATGCCGTCGAGATCGCCTGTGATGTGCTAAAGCAGCTCGCCGAGTAGACGGCAGCAACATAAAACGACGGCCGGCGCGCTTGGGATCCATCCAAAAGTACGCTGGCCGTCGCCGTTAGAACTCGGCAAATTCGGGGGCGCCGACCTCAATCTCCTCGCGCCCCGCCATAAGCTCGCGCATCTTAGCGCAAAATGGCTCCTGCTCCCCCGCCTTAAACACCAAATGAAGTGTCACGGCATCCGCGTAATCGGTATCCGAAACCTTGGCACCCGAATCCTGCGCCAAACGAAGCACCTGCTCATACTGCGGATAGGCCACATGCACGTCAACCGGCACGACACTCGTCATCTCGACGATCTGCCCGGCCTCCCGAGCAGTTGCCACCGCCGCCTGCGTCGCCGCGGTATAGGCGCGCACCAAGCCACCAGGCCCCAACAGCGTGCCACCAAAATAGCGCGTCACTACGCAGCAAACATTTTTGAGTCCCGCACCGCGCAATACCTCGAGCGTCGGCATACCGCTCGTGCGACTCGGCTCACCGTCATCGCTCTGGCGCTCGCGTCCATCGACCAAAATCCACGCGGGTACATTATGTCGAGCGTCGTAATGACGCTTGCGAACCATCTCGATAAAGGCATTCGCCTCATCCTCGGACTCAATATGGACCAGCTGGGCAATAAATCGGCTCTTGCGGTCCACAAACTCGCCCGAAGCCTCAATATTCGACTGCAGAGTAAAATAGCTGTCCAACAAAGCCCCTCAACAACAAGCAAAGCAACAAACAGCCTCAATAATACGGCAAAGGCCGTACCGATTGTCAGGGTAACAAAAATGCCAAGTGGGCCTGTAAGCCGGGTTCTGTCGTGAACGGTCATTTATCTTGTCTGCACGTTACCGTGCAGCTCCACGCACGCTACCCGAACGCGGACCGGGCCGGCCCATAGCGTTCCTATTCGCGCTTGCTCCGGATGGGGCTTGCCAAGCCGCCGTGTTGCCACGACGCTGGTGGTCTCTTACACCACCGTTTCAGCTTTTCCCTTTACACCTTGCGGCGCAGGTGGGAGTCTTCTTTTCTGCGGCGCTTTCCGTCGGATCACTCCGCCCGGCCGTTAGCCGGCATCCCGCCCTCTGGAGCCCGGACTTTCCTCACGCGTGCTGCAAACAGCACATCGCGCGACCGTCCGGCCCACTCAGCAGTGCAAGAGTGTAGCACACCGTTGCCGCAGGCAATGGCACAACACAAGCGTTCGACACGATAAACCAAGAACCACGCCATGCAGTACAATAGGATCGTCGATGGGCAACGTCGTCAGTCGAGACACGACCGCGCTCCGCACCCCTCCGTCTACTCGGTGCGTTCCCGCCTCCTCCCCGAGGCGGGATGTCGGCATTTTTTATGCACCGACAACCCAATAGCCTGTGGATAGCCCCCGGGCGGCATTGCGCATCTCGGCGCCAAATGCAAAAAGGGACCCGTCCATTGCGGACGGATCCCTTAAAACAAGTGATCGTCAAACCGATTTACTCGGCGTCGGTCTCCTCGTCCTTCTTCTCGGAAGGCAGCGGGGTAACCTCGATCTCGACGCCCAGAGTCTCAGCAGCAGACTTCATGGACAGGGAGATACGACGACGGTCGAGGTCGATCTCCATGACCTTGACCTGAACCTTGTCGCCCACATGGGTGACCTGAGAAGGCTGATCAACGTGCTTGTTGGCCATCTCGGAGATGTGCACCAGGCCCTCGATGCCCTCGCCCAGGTCGACGAAAGCGCCGAACGGGACAAGCTTGGTCACAGTGCCCTCGACGATAGCGCCGACGGGGTACTTCTTGACCAGTGCGCGCCACGGATCCTCGGTGGTCTGCTTGAGACCCAGGGAGATGCGCTCGCGGTTGAGATCGACGTCGAGAACCTCGACCTCGACCTCCTGGCCGACCTTGACAACCTCGGAAGGATGGTTGACGTGGTTCCAGGAGAGCTCGGAGATGTGGATGAGGCCGTCGATACCGCCGAGGTCGACGAAGGCGCCGAAGTCGACGATGGAGGAAACGGTGCCCTGGAGACGCATGCCAGACTTGAGCTTGGACAGGATCTCGGAGCGCTCGGCCTTACGGGACTCCTCGAGCACGACGCGACGGGAGAGGACGACGTTGTTACGGTTGCGGTCCATCTCGATGACGCGAGCCTCGATGCGGGTGCCCATGTAGGAGGTGAGGTCCTTGACGCGACGGAGGTCGACGAGGGAAGCGGGCAGGAAGCCACGCAGGCCGATGTCGAGGATCAGGCCGCCCTTGACAACCTCGATAACCTCGCCCTCGACGTTCTCGCCGGAGTTGAACTTCTCCTCGATGCGGTTCCAAGCACGCTCGTACTCGGCACGCTTCTTGGACAGGACCAGACGACCGTCCTTGTCCTCCTTCTGGAGAACCAGAGCCTCGATGGGATCACCGAGTGCAACGATGTCTGCAGGGTTAGCGTCCTTGCGGATGGACAGCTCGCGGACCGGGATAACGCCCTCGGACTTGAATCCGATGTCAACGAGCACCTCGTCATGCTCGATCTTAACGACAGTGCCGTTAACGAGATCGCCCTCATCAAAGTCGGTAATCGTACCGTCGATGAGGTTGTTCATCTCCTCCTCGTTGACATCGTCAAGAGAGAAAATGGACGAGTTCTGAATCTCACTCAAAGGTGGACCCCTTTCGAACTACGGGGCCCCGATTGCTAGGACCTACAGAAGGGTGCGACAAGCACACAACGTTTAGGAACACTCGGGAGCCGACAGATACTAATGTGACGCTTATGCAATCACGTTCGTATAGGTTACGGGGAAATCATTTCGATTTCAAGCGTGAACTGCGATTTTTTACTCGTATGGAGACTTTTTCGCAATCTTGTGGACGACCGTCTCCATAAGTTGACGATAGGCAGTTAGGCATACGGCTTTGGGGTAAAGTATCCGGAGCCAACGATTCTGGAACGATTTATCGAGAAAGGTGCCCGCGTGCTCAAAGCAGTCGTTTTCGATATGGACGAGACGCTTCTTAGCATCAACCTCAACGCGTTCATCCTTCGCTATTTTAAGGATGTCTCGTCGATGCTCGCGGATATCGGACGCCGCAGCCGCGGTGGCACGATGGCACGCCTCGGCACCATCCTGGTCGACCTCAACGCCAACCGCCGAAGCGGCACGGACAACCGCACCAATCTTGAGTTTTACCGCACCGAGGTCGAGCGCCGATGCGGCATCTGTCTCTCCGATCCCCTCATCTACGAGGCGTTTACCTACTACGACCGCGAAGTGCTTCCGCACAAGAATGACGATGTCATCAACGCCCACGCCATGCCGGGCGCGCACGCCGCGCTTCAGGCCGTACAGGACGCAGGGCTGCGCTGCGCGCTCTTTACCAACCCCAGCTTTCCGCAGGGGGCCATCGAGTGCCGCATGGGTTGGGGTGACCTGGCCGACGCCCCCTTTGAGCTCGTCACGCACATGGGAAACACCACCCGCTGCAAGCCCGATGCCACCTACTATCTCGAGCAGCTGCAGGTGATGGGACTCGAGCCGCACGAGGTCCTTATGGTGGGCAACGACCCCAAGCGGGACTTCCCCAGCCCCGACTGCGGTATCCAAACCGCCTATGTTGGCCAGGGAAAACCCAGCCGAGCCACCTGGCACGGAACCATGGAAGACTTCGCCCGCGACTTTAACGCCGTAATCGAAGCCTTCTACGAACACCAAGTAGCCGACGAACTGTCATAGGACCCCTCCCACCAAACAAAATAGCGCCGCAGGTTGAGAAAAATGTGACAAATAGACCGTCCCTTGTCACATTACAAAGACAACGCCGATGTTATGGCAACGACAGACACTATGACCCAATCCGAGGGCACTAAAAAGATAGGAGCCCCCGCTCGTGACCGCGGGTCGGGGCTGCGACAATGATGTTGAAGTGCCATAGGCGCAGCCGCGCCGCAACGAGGTTGGGAGGCTCCCATGCCAAAGTATTCTACCGCGTTCGGGATGGACGTCCACCTGAGGTCGACCACCATCTGCGCCCTCGACGCGGACACCGGCGAGGCCGTGACGAGGAGGTTCTCCGGCAACCCCTGGGGCGAGATCGCCGGGTGGATGGATGGGTTCCCCGGGCCGTCGCTCGCGGCCTACGAGAGCGGCTACCTCGGCTTCGCCCCGCAGAGGGAGCTCGCCGGGCTCGGCGTCGAGTGCGTCGTCGCCGCGGTCTCGAAGATCCCCAGGTCGGCCGCCGACTCGGCCTCCAAGAACGACAGGAACGACGCCGCCAGGATGGCCAAGGCGATACTCGCCCACGACATCTCCCCCGTATGGGTCCCCTCCCCCGAGGTCGAAGGCATCAGGGACCTCGCCGGCGCCTACGACGGGGCGACCGCGCGCCTGGCGACCGCCAAGCAGCGGCTGCTCGCCTTCCTCGCAAAGCGGGGGTTCGTCTACGGCGGCACCACGCCCGCCGGCAACCCGAGGAAGTACTGGACCTACGACTTCCTGAGGTGGCTCGACAAGGTCAGGCCGGAGGACGATGGCGGGGTTCGGACGCTCGCCGCCCTGAGGAACGAGGTCGAGGCCGCGGCGGAGGCCCGGGCGGACCTGCTCTCCGAGTACAGGGCCGCCGTGGATGCCAGCCCGATCGCCGCGGAGGTGGCCGCCCTCCAGTCGATCAAGGGCTGCGCCTTCGCGCTGGCCGCAGCCTTCTCGGCCGAGGTCGGCGACTTCACGAGGTTCCGTTCCGGAAGGCAGGTCACGGCCTATTTCGGCCTCGCGCCGAGTCAGAGGTCGAGTGGCGGCTCCGTGCGGCTCGGAGGCGCCAGCGGTGCGGGCAACGCGCTCGTGAGGAAGCTGGCCGTTGAGGGTTCATGGTGCTACGCCGCGGCACGGCACCAGCCGAAGCTCATGCCGAGGGACACGGGCGTGCCCCTCGAGATAAGGATGCACGGGAGGAAGGGGTCCGAGCGGCTCCTGCGGCGGCGCGAGGAGATGCTCGCCCGCGGCATGCCCGCGGCGAAGGCCAACGCGGCCACCGCGGCCGAGCTCGTGAGGTGGCTCTGGGCCCTCGGCATGATGTGCCGGGAGGGCGCGGAATAGACATGGCCCCCGTCCCGGCGAGCCGGGCGGCCTTCGGGGATACCCCCTATTTCGCTGTGCGCGCGGAGCCCTCCGCATGCGCCTCGACAGACTTGGGGAACCCCGCCGAAGGAATGGAGTGCGGGCCGGCAGAACGGTATCCGCGGATATGAGACTGAGCCGAAGGCGTCGACGACATGCCGGGGGCGGACCGGGACGGGTTAACGGCAGGCCCCGCCGACCGATTGCAAGCGGTCGGCGGGGCCATTGTGGCTCTTGACAGCGGATTGGGTCATATGAGCGAAAGCCCGCCAGAGCGAGCAAGGTGCCTTGAAACAAGGCGGCATTGACCTTCTGGTCATGCCGCCGAAGTTGAAAGGCAGATTGCCGCTCTGGCGGGCTTGCAGCGTCGGCCGGTCCGCCGTTCGGTAGAACGGCGGAACCAATAACTAACAGACTCGAGTCTTGCCGATCATGATGTTGAGGATCTCGACATCGGTATCTTTCATACCTACACGGCCCACGTAGCCCATGCTGGCGATTGTCTGCTCGACGGTATCCTGGATCAGGCCCTCACCGGCGCGGAAGCCGCGACCCTGCATGGCCATATCGTGACCCAGAATCGCCGCATCGACGGCAGCGGAAATCTTGGCGGCACAGCTTGCCTTGGCGCCATCGCACACGATGCCGCCCACGTTACCGAGCGTGTTCGAGACCGTCGCGCCAATCTGCTCGCGCGTGCCACCACACAGCCATGTAATCGCAGCGCCGGCGCCACACGCGGCGCAAATAGCACCGCAAAACGCCGAGAGCGCACCAATATAGCTCTTGATATGCACGGCGATAAGATCGGACAGCATCACGGCGCGCACCAGGCGATCGTGGTCGCAGCGCAGGTACTCGGCATACTCCATAACGGGCAGTGCGCAGGTAATGCCCTGGTTGCCCGAGCCGCACACAATGGCGACCGGCAGCGCACAGCCGTTCATGCGGGCGTCGGACCCGGCGGCCGCACGAGCGCGGGCACGGCAGGCGACGTCATCGGCACGAGCACCCAGCAGCGTACGGCCGACCTCGGCGCCCCAAGCGTGCGCCAGGCCCTCGGCACTGATCGCACCGTTCAGCTCAATCTGGCGCTCAACGGCAGCGCGGGCGTCCTCAATGTCACCGTCCTCGATAAAGTCGATGATGGTCTCGATCGACATGGGCGTGTCGGCGCTATCTGCCGCGCGCTCGGCCACGACGCGCTCGGCGCAGGCGGCACACTCCCCCGCCGACTTGCCGCATACCGGAATACCGTCGAGCGTATGGCACGTGACATTAGTGTGGTGGTCGGTAATCTCGACGACCGCGGTATGGCCTCCGGCTGTAGCAGACACCTTGATGTAGAGGTTAGGCACACCCTCGACAAGCGACACATCGCAGTAGTCCGTATCAGCAAGCAGCTCGGCCACGCGGGCGCGATCCGCGTCATCGACACTCTCGAGCACCTCGAGCGCGCTCTTGGCGTCGCCGCCCACGGCGCCCAGCACGGCCGCCGCTTCAATACCGTGCATACCGCCCGAGTTGGGCACGGTCACGCTCTTAACGTTCTTGATGATGTTGCCCGAGCAGGCGACATCCATATGATCGGGTTCGCAACCGAGCGTCTGGCTCGCCAGCGCCGCTGCATAGGCAACGGCAATAGGCTCGGTGCAGCCGAGCGCACAGACAAGCTCGCGGTTCAAAACATCGCAAAACGCGGTATCACGAAGGGAATCGGCAGACATAGGTATCTCCTACTTGTATAACGGGCTGGACTCTCAAGAATAGTTAGCTCTTTTATTTGATAACAATGCATCAAAAACCGCAACCATGGTTCCGACGGACGGCGTTCAAGCGCAATCTGACGGCATTCATTCATGCGAAGCCGGTCTTATCGCATGCTAAAGCGTTTGACAAAAAAACGCCCGAGCGTTTACGCAAAAGTCGCGCTATCATGCAGTCGAACGCGGTAAACACCTTTAGCATTTGCGCCGCACAGAACAGAGAGGAACCATCTATGAAGATCGGTATCGGCAACGACCATGCCGCCGTCGAGCTCAAGAACATCATCTCCGAGCACCTGAAGGAGCGCGGCTGCGAGGTCGTGAACTTTGGCACCGACACCTCCGAGAGCTTTGACTACCCCATCGCCGGATACAAGGTGGGTAAGGCCGTTGCCAACGGCGACGTCGACCTGGGCATCCTCATCTGTGGCACCGGTGTCGGAATTAGCCTGGCTGCCAACAAGGTCGAGGGCGTACGCGCCGTCGTGTGCTCCGAACCCTTCAGCGCTAAGCTCTCGCGCATGCACAACAATACCAACGTGCTCGCCTTTGGCGCCCGCGTCGTGGGCTCCGAGCTCGCCAAGATGATCGTCGACGAGTGGCTCGACGCCGAGTTTGAGGGCGGCCGCCACGAGCGTCGCGTTAACCTCCTCAACGAGATCGACCACACGCGCGGCCTCAAGGTCGTCGACGAGGCCTAAAGACCTACAAAGCCATACGCTAACGCCAGCCCCCGCCCGGAAGAAACATCCGGACGGGGGGCTCTTTAGTAGATTTCTAAGCGGTTACCAAAAATCTACTGGAATAAAAAGGGCGCCGCGGATGGAATTCCGCGGCGCCAAAGCCACACGCCAACAGCTTTAAGGAGTCAAAGCTGGTTTAGCCAAAGAAGCGCTTGATCTCGATCTCGGCGTTCTCCAGGCAGTCGGAGCCGTGAATCACGTTGGCGTTGACATCGACAGCGAAGTCGCCGCGAATGGTGCCGGGGGCAGCATCAAGCGGGTTAGTAGCGCCCATAAGGGTGCGCATCTTGGAGACAGCGGAGAGACCGGAAACGACCATCTTGACGACCGGACCGCTCGTCATAAAGTCGCAGAGACTGCCAAAGAAGGGCTTGTCGGCCAGATGGGCGTAGTGCTCCTCGACGGTAGCGCGCTCGAGCGTGGTCATCTCCATGCGCTCGATGACAAGGCCGCTGCGCTCAATGCGAGCAACGATCTCGCCGATCTTGCGGTCGCGCACGGCGTCGGGCTTAATCATGATGAAAGTCTTCTCGATAGCCATAAGGTAGCCTTTCAAGTAGGTTCGCGCGTGCCCAAGTCCCATTCCGGCACCCGCCTGGACTGCATCGTAACAGAGTTTTAGCTGCAGTTAAACAAAAAGCTGTTTATTGAAACGCTGCAATTTATTAAAACGCTCCATATGTGTCACTTCTGTTTCGAAGCCCGATTAGAGTACCATCCGACCGCCCATCAACCGCATCGAACCGAGCGGACGGTCGGTTGTCGCCCGTGAACGCACCCCCTTCACAACCTGCCCAAAGGTCCTACAGAAGTTCTCGACAAGCCCCTCCCCCATAGCAACAAAATACGGACGCCCGCAACAGCAGACGCCCGTAAAAGCAAAAACGATTTATCAATAAATGGCCAAAGCCGCTTCAGCCAAACCCTTACTTTGCCCCGTGGCCCATCTCGACGACCTTAGTCAGCGATCCAAACACGCCCTCGTCGGCCACGAGCTGCGCCTCGGCACGCTGCAGCTGCACGGCAACGGCGGCAGGGGCGGTACCGCCCTCGGTCGTGCGGGCGGCGACAATCGACGGGATGTCGAGCGCCTCGGTAATATCACGCTCAAAGAGCGGGCTTGCCTCCTGGAACACCTCAAACGGCAGGTCCTCAAGATTGCAGCCGCGCTTCTCACACATCAGGACCAGATGGCCCACCACGGCATGCGCCTCACGGAACGGCAGGCCACGCTTGGCCAGGTAATCGGCAACATCGGTGGCGGCAAGGTGCCCCACACCACACTCGCGCGCCATGGCATCCTCGTTGACGGTCCAGGTCGAAATCATACCGGCCATAACGGACAGGCACTGCATGAGCGTATGGGCGGTATCGAGCGCACCCTCCTTGTCCTCCTGCAAGTCCTTGTTATAAGCGAGCGGCAGGCCCTTCATGGTCACGAGCAACTGCACGAGGTTGCCATAGACTCGGCCGCTCTTGCCGCGGATAAGCTCAGCAAAATCGGGGTTCTTCTTCTGCGGCATGATGGACGAGCCGGTGGAGTACGAGTCGGAAAGCGTGATAAAGCCGAATTCGGAGCTCGACCACAGCACGATCTCCTCGGAAAGGCGCGACAAGTGCATGGCCATGACGGAGCCGGCGTAATGCAGATCGAGCAGGAAATCACGGTCGGAAACCGCATCGAGCGAGTTGGGAATCACGCCCGCAAAGCCAAGTTCGGCAGCCGTCATCTGACGATCGAGCGGATAGCTCGTACCGGCAAGCGCAGCAGCGCCCAGCGGGCAGTTGTCGGCAGCATCAAAGGCGACCTTCAGGCGTGTAAAGTCGCGCGCGAACATCCAGGAATACGCCAGCAGATGGTGCGACAGCAGCACGGGCTGAGCATGCTGCATGTGCGTGTAACCCGGCAGAATCACCTTGTCGTACTTTTTAGCCGCATCCACCAGCACATGACGCAGTTCAAGATTGGCCTCCATGAGCTCCTTAGCCAGCGCCTTGACGCCCAGGCGCGTATCGGTCGCCACCTGGTCGTTGCGCGAACGCCCGGTATGCAGGCGCTTACCAGCCTCGCCGATGCGACGCGTCAGCTCGCTCTCGATGGACATATGAATGTCCTCGTCGTTGATATCGAAGGTGAAGTTGCCGGCATCGATATCCTGTTCGATTGCGGTCAGACCCTCGGCAATCGCCTGCTCGTCCTCGGCGCTGATAATGCCCTGGGCCGCCAGCATCTTGGCATGTGCCATAGATCCGGCGATATCCTGCTTATAGAGATGTTTGTCGACCGGCAGCGACGCGCCAAACTCCTGCGTGACCTCGGCCACGCCCGCCTCAAAACGACCGCCCCAAAGAGCCATGGAACCGTCTCCTTTCTCCAAATACCAAAACAAGCGCCCAAAGCAATGCGCCCTGTCGCTAAAGCGATTTTTCAACCGCTAGTTTTACACACTCCCTGCCGTGCGCTGGGCCATGTAGCTAATTTGCAAAGAAGTGACGCACCATGCACTTGGCGCCCAACGTCTCCCTCCGGATGTTGCCCTGCGAATCATCGATCCAGGCCTTCAGGCTCATAGGGACGTCCTCGACCTTTGCAGCATCGAACTCGGGCACGAGGGCAAGTAAAGCATGCGCGATAGCATGGAACATAATGGATACTCCTCATATATATAGGCGCAGAGCCGCCAAATTGATAGAAGGAGCCCCGCCGGATAACCCCGGCGGGGCTCGGACTCAGCCGCAGACGCGGCATCAAATACGCGGGCGGAACGTAGGGGCCACCGATGTTAAGAAGTGTCAGCAAGCATAACGAAAGGTAGGGACCCCGTGCGCCCGTTATGTATCACGCGGATGGGCCGCGCGAATACCAAGGAAAGGGAGGCTTAAGCCTGGGCGGCAGCAGAGCTGGGACCCTGGATCTTAGCCCACGTCTTGAGCGACAGCGTATCGATCTCGATAAAGCCAGCGCTAGCCTTCTCGTCAAACGTGGTGTCGCGGTCGTAGGTGGCCAGACCGTAGTCGTAGAGGCTGAAGGGGCTCTTGCGGCCGACGACATGGCAGTTGCCCTTAAAGAACTTCAGACGGACGGTGCCGGTCACGAACTTCTGGGTGTCGGCCATAAAGGCGTCGAGCGCGTTTTTGAGTGGGCTGTACCACTGGCCGTTGTACACGGCGGTGGCCCAATCCTGCTCGAGCTTAATCTTAGTCTTGAGCAGGTCGCCCTCAACGCAAATGTCCTCGAGTGCCTTATGGGCGGTAATGAGCGTCAGGGCGCCGGGAACCTCATAGCACTCGCGGCTCTTGAGGCCCACCAGACGATCCTCGACCAGGTCGAGACGGCCAAAGCCGTTGTCGCCCGCAATCTTATTGAGGGCGATGACGATCTCGGAGAGCTTCATCTTCTTGCCGTCGACGGCGACGGGCTTGCCGACCTCAAACTCAATCTCGGTATACGTCGGGGTGTCGGGCGTGTCCTCGGGATTCTTGGTCATAACCCAGGCGTCTTCGAGCGGCTCATTCCAGGGGTCCTCCAGGTGGCCACACTCAATGGCACGACCCCACAGGTTGTCGTCGATGGAATAGGGGTTGTCGTTGGCACCCTCGGGAACCGGCACGTTGTGGGCGTGGGCATAGGCGACCTCGTCGGGACGGCACTTCAGATCCCACTCGCGAACGGGGGCGATAACCTTAAGCTCGGGGTCGAGGGCCTTGACCGCAGCCTCAAAACGAACCTGGTCGTTACCCTTGCCGGTGCAGCCGTGGGCGACGTAGGTCGCGCCAAACCCGTGAGCGACCTCGACAAGCTTCTTGGCGAGCAGCGGGCGAGACAGAGCGGAGAGCAGCGGGTACTTGTTCTCGTACATGGAATTTGCGGCGATGGCCTTAGTCAGGAACTCATCGGAGAACTCGTCGCGCAGGTCGAGCACCTGGCAATCGAGAACGCCCAGGTCGAGCGCCTTCTGCTTCTTGGCATCCAGGCCGGTCTCCTCCTGGCCCACGTTGCCGCAGACGCAAACGACATCGAGATTCTTCTCGTCCTGGAGCCATTTGACACATACGGATGTATCAAGACCACCGGAATATGCGAGAACGACTTTTTCCTTGCTCATGGCTGTTTCCTTTCGCCCTTGGTAGCTAGTTAGAACATCGGTCAGTTGCAAGTCATTTCAAGGTCATATACCGTGCAATATCAGGTTAAATAGCAAAAATCAGCACATACATGCCCTAGAAACATGCAGCAATGTCGTGCTAAAACCCAACGACCTCAAAATGACTCTGTTGAGGCAATTCGCCCCATGCGGACAGAGACGATTGTTATCGTCGTCGGGAAATTGCGCGCTGGCGTCGGATGGCATTGTCTGCAGTAGTGATGATCGTTACGAACTGCATCTGCCTCTCCTTTCACCTATCGCCGGGCGCAATTCTTATATCGTAAACGGTACCTTTTCCTCGGTAAACGGTTGTTTTTCCGTCTCCGTTTTCGATGGTCGCTATATTACGCTAAAGTGCCTGCTGTACAAGCGACAAATTCATATTTCTGAAAAGTTTTTTCATTACTTTGTGAATGAAGATGCAAACGCGCGCCAATCCTGCGAAAATACGCCTGACTACGAGTTGATGGTTATAACGTCTGAAACAATTTCGAAACGAAAGGCTCGCTTTTATGCAAACTTACGAATCGGACGCCAATATCGGAAACATTAAGCTCATCGCCGTCGACATGGACAAGACGCTGCTGACCGACGAGCGCGTGCTGCCGCAAGGCCTTGACGAACGCCTGGACAAGCTCGCCGAAGCCGGCATCGTATTCTGCCCCGCCAGCGGACGTCCCGCCCCCAAGCTCGAAGAGATGTTCGAGGGCATCAAGAGCCGCATCGCTTTTTGCCCCGATAACGGCGCATGCGTAATATATCGCGGCAACTACATCTATAAGAGCGCTATCGATGTGGCGCTGTATCAGCAGGTCTTGAGCCGCGCCTC
The DNA here is from genome assembly GCA_900556605.1 of uncultured Collinsella sp. GTDB lineage: Bacteria > Actinomycetota > Coriobacteriia > Coriobacteriales > Coriobacteriaceae > Collinsella. The sequence goes on from USPC01000004.1 coordinate 47,787, forward strand.
GGAGGATCCGCGCGCCGTTCCCGTCCTGTGCTGCTTCGACGAGTTCTACGTACTTGCCCGCGACCATCAATACCACGACGAGATCAGCGTCTACTACAACACGATCAACTACGTCGATAGCTTTGAGGGCCTTGACGTCGAATCCAACAAGATTTCGATCTTCTTCCCCGCCTACGATGCCGAGCCAGCGTTTCGCGAGGACTACAGCCCTGCATTCTCGGATCAGCTCTACGTCACCAATGCTGGCCGCGAGTGGATCGACTTTATGAATCTGGGCGTCGACAAGGGTTCGGGCGTGGCGCATCTCTGCGAGCGCTTGGGCATCGATATCGCCGACGCCGCCGCCGTGGGCGACACCTACAACGATATTCCCATGCTGGAGCGCGTCGGGCATAGCTTTATCGTGGACAATGCCGAGGAGCATATGAACGCGCATGCCAAGTGGCGTATTCCGAGCAACAACGACGGGGGCGTACTGACGCTCATCGACGCCATCTTGGCGGCTCGTTAACGTTGCTCGTCGGACCTGGCCGGGCGAGGCGGGTAAGTTTTTCGTTCGGTCAGGTCCTGGGCTCGCTCGAAGAGCACATTTAGTGCTCTTCGGCTCGTGCGGAATCTACGAAAAACTTAGGCTCTGTTAGACCAGGATTGACATGCCGACCTGCCGGCTAACTCGCCGTCTCC
>USPC01000005.1 GCA_900556605.1 uncultured Collinsella sp.
ACGATATGGCACCGTGGGGACACATGTATGTCAATCCTGGTCTAACAGAGCCTTCCGTAATCGGTCCACCGCCTCCGCCACCGCCAGCAATATCAGCAAATGAGGGCGCCGGGGCAACCGTCATGCAGGCAGCAGCAAATGCAACAACTCCCAGCACTGTTAGTCCGTGCCATCTTTCTCGAAGGTTTTTCATACGACATCCTTTCTCCGAGATTTAAGGCTCTCTAAAGTTATTTTTAAACTATCAATTCAGTTTTTCAACGGGAATTCGATAAAAGGTGTCTTTGTAGCTGCAATTTAAATATGAGTCACCACACCTCAACCGTTACGTCAAATAGCTTCTGAGTCAAACCGAGCACATAAGCGAACCAATTTAATACAACCACCTGTAAAAATTCTGAGGCACGTTTTCGATATGACAAGAGCCGCTTGAACGAGGAGTACTTGAACCCCACCGCTCTTGCAGCTCTTGAGGGCACTTTGCCGGATCTTGAAATTACTTCGCTCTAAAGCAAGAAGTACTCACTGTCGGAGGATAGGTTCGGCCCGAGCCACGGATCGCCATCCAAGAAGAACTCAGGCCAGCGCCGCATGAACAGTGCTTGCTAGCGCTTCCAGCGGCGCAGTTTTTCCTCGTTGCCCTCTCCCCTGCCGCGCGAGGTGAACTCGTGGTGGTACAGCTCTGCATAGGGCGTAAAGATGGTGCGGTAGCCGGCCACCCACACCCGAGGGTAAAAGTCTGCGTCGTTAAAGCCGGCGGCGAATTCCTCGTTATAGCCTCCGACCTGCTCAAATACGTCGCGTAGGACCATCTGGTAGGCGCCCGTCACGGCACTGAAGTTGCCCGGGCGCACAGCACGGGCAAGATAGCCCCCACGCTTTGCAAAAGGCATCTTTGTGGCCGCAAATTAAAAAACGCAATATCATGCCCATATCGATACGTCATATGCGGCCAGCGCATTCTATTGATGTGGAAACCGGTTCGATTCCTTGATTTAAACCGAAGCCTCTACAGCAATTAATAGCGCCTCCAACAACACCAGCACCAGAGGCATGCCGACCGAGTCATCATCGACGGTCTCAGAAACTTAGCAACGGTTACCATGTCAGCCTTCGGCTCGATCGGCTTCTTAACAGAAGCCTCGGTGATAGTCGTCTTAGTTGCAACAACCGTGGGCGTTACCATGCCTCTAACAGGTTTTGCGTGCTCACGACGCGCTTTCCTAGATGATTATCGACCAATCCGCTACAACCAGTGAACGTTGGTTCGGAATCCCAATCTTTCCACCACCAGCGTAGCGGGATCGTCGTCAAATCACGTATGCGGAAGAAAATATCAAAAGTCTTGGTTCTACGACAAAGCTTTATTTAACAAATCGAAAGGGCCGATAAAACGTATGATGAAACCAATCAAGAGCTTCCTGAGACCTTCCAACATTAAGCAAATCGTGAACACAGCTGTTGGAACCAGAAGCACCTGCAACATTCCCAGTCCAACGCCGACACGCGTAAAGGGAAACTGCGAGCTCCAGAGCCAACTTTGGATAGGCCCATAGTCAGAAATAAGATAAGTAGCAAAACAAAGTTTCGCAACAGTGTTAACGAAACGGGAGGAAAAATACGGCATTTTTAAATCGATCAACAAGACAGAGATGGCTATAACTAGTGAAAAAATAGACGCCGGCGAACCAAAAAAGCCGTTATACAAATTCGCAAAGGTCGAGCCCAGCAAACCATCAAAATGGAATTGACCATAAAACGAGATTGCAACTCCAACAAAAGAAGCAATGCAGCAAGCAACCAAGTGCCTTATATTCACTGTTGACAAATCTACATACCAGCGAATATAGCAAACAAGAACGCAAATTATAATAAAATCCACTAGTAGCCCGTCGATGGGAATCCAAAAGAGCGGCACATAACGCAGGAATCCAAAGGCGAAGACCAGAAAGATTGATAGATAAAGATGTAGTTTCTGGTCCAACGCATGCAAAGCCGGAATTAAAAAGGGCAGTAAAAATACAAGCCAAGCATAGACGGTTACAAACCACCAACTAGAACCAGTAAGAATTGGTGCAAAAATATCTATCAAATTGGTTGGACTTACTTGAATATCGCCGCGAAGCATGAAGAAAAAACCCAGCGCAATACTATAAAAGAGAACCGTGCCTTCAATTGAAGCTATCTGTTTGACAGCTTGTTTAATGGAGTATCCAGCTTTCCCCGCAACAAACCAGATTGTTATTGCAACAAAACAGCCGACCGCAGTTCTTCCAATTGGATAGAAAAAGATATTGTAGAAAAACCTAGTAAACGAACCAGGAAATACGGAAACAGAATCAGCGTTGTGAACAACAAAATGATGAGCCATTACCGTCCACATAAGGACAATGCGAAGTAATTCGATACGGGAATCTCGTATTTTTGCCATAATGCCCCCAAGTAAAATCAAAACCTAATTAAGCCTCGACCTAGAACCGTTCGAGAATCTCCTCGGCATTCTCTCGCAGATAGATATCTAGGTCCGGCACGGCAAACTGCACGTAGCCCCTCTGTGGTGCCTGAATAACCTCTCTTTGTAGCAATTTTGCCCTAATAGAGCTGACCTCATTGGTCTTTTTTCCCATGCGCCTAGCAATCTCGGATGATTTGGACTGTTGTTTATCCTCGCACATCGCCAAAAGGTATTTGATATCGTTAAGCCCCAGTCCAGAAATCGCGGGCTCGTGAACAACATCGTGAAAACGAGCCTCTGCCAGCGCAATGCCTTCGGCAACATCGCGCTCGCTCACAATGGCACTTTTGGCACGATGCAAGTTGGCGCGCTGCCAAATGGAATAACCGACCAGTTGCACCAGATAGGCATAGCCCTTAGTGGCCTTAGCGGCTCTCGACAGAAGATTGTCCTCTATGGTCAAACCAGTCGCGACAAAGCTATCGCCCATAGAGAGCGCTACCTCCACCCGGTTGATAGGCGCCAGATCTTCGGGGAGGGCACGACGCAAGAACGTAAGCGCCTTGCCGTTAATAAGATCCATAACGCCGGCGGGTAAGCCGGCAAAGGCAAGTGCGATATCTACTTTTTCCCCTATCAAAAGCTGAACCGTAGACGCAATGGCACGCATATCATCAATCGGGGCGTCCTGAACTTCATCGATGGCAATAAAAAGACCCTTGGATGACTTCGCTGCCGAACTTAGCAACTTTCTAAGGCTCGACTCTTTGGGTGCAACATCGACTTTCGCAGAAACAAAGCCGGCGTTTACGCCGACTGAAGCATTGGCCGCAAAGAAAGAATCAGCAACCTGATCCCTCAAGTCCAGCAATAGGTTAGGGCCAGCAGAAACAATAGCGGTCTTCCATCCAAGTTCTCGCGCACGATCCCTAAGATCGTAGAGCAAAACAGTTTTTCCGGAGCCCCTCGGTCCAGCAATGCGCATGAGCCTCGCAGGTGCACCAATTCCCGCATTCAAACTCTCGGTAAACTCAAGAGCGATATCATCGCGACCAATTATGCGCGGAGGCTCAGCGCCGGCAGTGGGACGAAACGGATTATGGAATGCTGTGGCGCTCACTTGTTTGCCTTTCTAGGGAATCGATTAACAGTCAATCATCGTTTCAATAATTATCACAGACTATATCGAATAATATCGAGCTGTATAAGCTTGTATAAACTTATCGCGAAAGTATCGAGCTTTCGTAATTTATCTTAGCAAGTAGTCCAACGTTACTTTCTTCCAAGCTCATAGCGAAAGAAAGTTAAGGACTTCCTAAAAACCATTGCCTTAATACGAGAAATACTCGCTCTCAGCGGATAAGTTCGGCCCCAACCACGGATCGCCATCCAAGAAGAACTCAGGCCAGTGCTGCATGAACAGTGCTTGCTCGCGCTTCCAGCGACTCATCTTTTCCTCGTTGGCCTCTTCCCTGCCGCGCGAGGTGAACTCGTAGTGGTACAGCTCTGCATAGGGCGTAAAGATGGTGAGGTAACCCGCCTCCCACACACGCAGGCAAAAGTCTGCGTCGTTAAAGCCGACGGCGAATTCCTCGTTATAGCCTCCGACCTGCTCAAATACGTCGCGTCGCACCATCTGGCAGGCACCTGTTACGGCGCTAAAGTTACCCGGACGTACGGCGCGGGCAAGATAGCCCTCGCGCTTTGCCGAGAAGTCCTGGTTGGCATGGGCAAGTGCGCCGCGCACGCCAACCAAAATGCCGGCGTGTTGCACCAGATGGTCGGCAAAGTAGAGTTTGGCGCCCACCACGCCCGCATCGGGACGCTGCAGATACCCCATCATCTCTTCGATAAAATCGGGGCTTATGACCTCGGTATCGTTGTTGAGCAGCAGCAGGTAGTCGCCCTTGGCGTGCTCCACACCAAAATTGATGATCTGGGAGTAATTGAACTCGCCCGGCCAGTACACAACGCGCGCGATGCCCTTGCCTTCGGATGCCGCAGCCACGCGCTCTGACAGGGTTTCGTAATACGCAAACGTCTCCGGGGCTTCACTGTTGTTCTCCACCAAGACGATCTCGTAGTTGGCATACGTGGCTTTCTGGGCGATCGACATCACACAGGCATCGAGCGTCTCAACGTGATCCTTGGTGGGGATCACTATGCTCACCAGCGGCGCAGGCTCCGGCAGCGCATAGCGTATGCGGTAGACAAACGGCGTCTCGGTCTCCTCGACCGTTCCGTGAACGCCCAGCGCGTTAAAGTGGCGCTGCAGCGCAAGACGACCCGCTTCAATGGCATACGGCTTGCTATCGGCAGAGCCATCGGCGGTGGAACCGGGATGCACGCGCCAGTGATACAACACGTGCGCAATATGCTCAAACCGTGCGCCCGATGCAAGGCAGCGAAGCGTCAGGTCATAATCCTGGGCGCCCGCGACCTCTTCCGGCGACATGCCAATACGATCGATAAGCGCCTTCTCCACCATCAGGAAATGCGTCACGCAGTTATGGCTATAGAGCAGGTCGACGTTGAGCTGCGTCTTAAAGACCGGCTGGCCCCACTCTCCTACTTTCTGGAACATGTCCTCGTCGCAGAACAGGACCTGGGGACGCTCGCCCTCGGCCGCCTTATTCAGCGCGGCAACATAGTGGAATAGCGCGTCCGGTTCCAAGATGTCATCGTGGTCCAAGAACGCGATGTAGTCGCCCGTCGCTTGCTCAATACCTGCGTTGGTGTTGAGCACAATGCCGCCGTTGCCAGGCAGCTCAATACGACGAACCCGCTCGTCATTGGCGGCAGCCGCAAGATTGGCCACCGCATCCCATTCGGGCGAGGCGTCCATAAGCAGCAATTCCCAGTTGTCATAGCTCTGGGCTAGTACCGAGTCCAGCAGCTCGCGCAGGTAGACCCGATCAGTTTTATAGCACGGCACCACAATGCTCACGAGAGGTCTATAGGCAAAGGCCGCCGAAGCGACACGCTGGCACGCCAAATCGCCCGGCTTTGCGCGATGCTGCTCAAACCAACGTCGATAGGCTACGTCGTCCGCACGCGCGTCCTTCATGCGGTTCCAACTGTCATCGACCATGCCGTTGTACAGGCGACCATCCATGGCGCAAAACCCGCTCTGGATCTGCTCTGTGGGATCGCTCACAATCGTGACAAAATCTCGTATATCCTGAGGCATCTCAACGCTCAGATACGTTTTATTGACGCGGCATCCGTCCTGCTGCGGCACATCGACCTGCGATTCAAACACATGCACGGTGACATCGATGGCATTCATATGCGTATCGAAAATCTGGAGCTCAGGTGTGCACTGGAGGTCTCCATCCCAGGTAACCTCATAGCGCCACACCGCGCCGGCGTCTGCCGGTAAATAACGAACAGCATCGATCTCATAGCGACCGCAGCACTCGCCGCGCTGTGCATCGCGAACGAGTGCACACATCGCAGGCTTTGCTTTGTAGTTAATCTTGGATTCCAGCTTGGCCACGCAGCTATCGAGGCGAATGGAGCCAAGCTTTTGGCCACCGGACACAAATGCAGCGTCGATCGCAGAGCCATCCAAAAACGGAAGCACCAAGACGGCAAGCTCGCGCTCGTAATCGGCAACGGAAGGGCAAAGCGCCAGCACACGGCCATGGTCAACCGGGAGTACCAGCGACGGCACACAAGAACCGCTCGTCGTCGCATAGGCAAACGCTTGAGAACCCTCCCGCTCAATAAGCGCGGCGACATCCTGACCGGCAAAACGAAGCAGCACAAATAGACGGCCCTGACTGCGGCAAAGCGCCAAACGCTTGATACTCATCTACACCTCTCGCTTTCCCAGGGCGTTCGCTGCCATGCGTTTGCAGGCACCCAGGCGCCCAAACCTCAAGACGTCGTAATCGAACATGAGCTTTTTGCACTCGCGGGCATTGGGGGCCTTGCTGGTAAGCGCCGCACGCACCATAACAGCAACAGAAGGAGCACATTGTGCGAGCGCAGCAACGCTGCCCACGGCAGAGCCGGCGAGCGCCGTGGCAACGGCAGCAAACACCTTGCCGCAGTCCGAACCCAGCAACCTGAGCGCATCGTACAGCACCAGATCGCAGAGGAAGTACGCCAGGTCATCGGCATGCTGAGCATCGAGACCGTCGCGCCGCCAGTCAGCCAGCACCGCGGAGTAAATCTTCACGTGCTCCAGCAGACGTGTCTCGTCGTCGTAGCGCATGGTGTCCATGAGCGAACCCTTGCGCGCCACGCGGTAGTCATACAGCTTGTTCGAGATAAGCGCGGTCTTGTGCGAACGACCGTACACGGCAAAATCGAAGACCTGGTCCTCGCCGTACTTAACGGTTTCGTCGAACACGATCCCGTTGCCCAGCAAAAACTCACGCTTGCAGGCGGTGCGCCATGCAAAGGGGCGAGATGCTTCCTTAAACAGCAAGTCAGAGTTATAGCCTTCAAACGACACATCGCGCGGGCTCAGCACATAGTTAAGCCACGGATACCCCGCCTCCAGCGGATACGGGTTCGCGCCAAAGGTCAAAACGTCGCAGCCTTCGCGCTCAAAGGCATCTACGATCACACGGCACGCATCGGGCGTAAATCGGTCGTCGGAATCCAAGAACGCGACGATAGGCGCCGTGGACGCGGCGATGCCTGCATTACGTGCACTCGACAGGCCGCCGTTCTCCTTATCAACCAGCCTAAAGCGCGCGTCCTTTTCGCAATAGGTAGCCGCAATATCGCGCGAACCGTCCGGCGAGCCATCGTTAACCAGCACGCCTTCCCAATCGGGCATGTCCTGCGCAAGCAGGGAGTCCAAGCACCAGGCCAGACACTCCTTCACTTTATAGATGGGAACGACAACGGAAATCTTGGGGGTAGCCATAGTCACTCGCTCCTACTGTGCGGCCGGAACGTCATCGGGGTGCGGGTTGTCGCCGTAGGTGCGCTGATACGTCAGCACGCGCTTGACCAGCGGCAGGCCGCCAATCTTAAAGTAATGCTTAAACGTATTGAGCTTGCCCGGCTTCTTAAAGTCAAAGCGCGAATCGATATAGGCGCGGGGCGACTTGACCATCAGGCGCAAATCGGTCTCGCCGCGTGGATCAAACAGCGACAGGTCAAAGCGACCGGCATCCCAGTCGGCCTTGAGCTCGGGTGAAGCCTTCTCCCAAAACTGCCCACGCAGCTCATCGACCAAACGCTCGTCATTCCAACGATACGTATCGACCTTCATGCGCATTAAAATCCCCTGGAGCTGAGCCTTGAGCTCGGGGCGCTCATCCAAAAAGCGCTGCATCTCGGCATATTCGTCGCATACGCAAAACACCTTGTTGGGCGAATTAACGGAGCTCTTCTCGTTATCCTGGCGATAGCACAAAATGGGATCCGCAATAAACGCAGCACGCTCGGCGCTTGCCCAGACCTTAAAGTTAAAACCCGCATCCTGATACGAGGCACCCGGCGTGGGAAGGAACCGAATCTGATTGTCGTTGAGGAACTCGCGCCGATAGATAGCCGACCAAATGGAAGGCTTGCGGTAGAAGATACCCGGACGATCGGCGGGGCGATACGCCGCACCCGTCATATGCTCGTCGATAATTCCAAACAGCTCGCGGCGCTCGCTGGGCGTGGACCAATACAAGTAAAAGTCACCCTTGACGACATCGGCATGCTCGGCGTCGGCCTTGGCAACCAGCTTTTGAAGCGAATCCTCAAACATAAAGTCATCGGACTCCAAAATGCCCACGTACTCACCGCGCGCCATCTCCAGGCCGCGGTTCATCGAGTCGCCGTAGCCGCTATTGGCCTTGTCGATCATCTTGACGCGCGCATCGCACTCCATATACTCGCGGATGATATCCGGCGAGCTATCGGTAGAGCCATCGTTGATGCAAATGATCTCAATGTCCTTGAGCGTCTGCGCAACGGCAGAATCGAGGCACTCGCGCAGGTAGCGCTCAACATTGCAGATGGGAACAAGCAGCGAAACTTTAGGGGTATCAGAGTTCTGCAAGAGAACCTCCTGTTGAGTAGCGTGTAACAGGGTTATTTTAGCAGCGAAGCAACGGTGCGCGGCAGCACCCAGAATTAGATAAAGCGCTCCAGGCAGGTCTTGAGACCGCGGGTCGAAAGATAGAACAGTGTGGCGTCTGCCATCGAAACGCCCGAGGTCGCTGCAACGAGCTTACGGGCAACACGGCAAACGGCGCCCTTAGCAGGCGTATCCGCCCACTCCGTTCCCAAAAACGTCGTGAAATCCATATTGACGCGACCGGCCACACGACGGAAACCATCGGCGTCCAGACGCGCCAAGTCAAACACAATAAGGTCTAGGAACCAAGTGGTCAGCTCGCCGGGGCACAGATCCAAAAGGCCGTAACCCGCCCAATCCTCCAAAACTTCCTCGAGCATCCTCATGTGGGTATCAAGCTTTTTGGCGCGGGCCTCGGCGCTGTTGAACTCGTGCGTAGCCGAGTCGTTCTCCATCACGTAGTGGTAGAACTTGTCCGGCATGACAACGGTCTTGCGGGCAAGCGCATAGGCCGCAAATTGGAATACGACATCCTCGCCCAAGGCCAAGCCGGGGGCAAAGCGAATGCCTTCGCGATTGAGCAGCTCGCGCGAAAAAGCCGCGCGGCAGGCATAGGGCTGTGCGTTTGCGTGGAACAGCAGCTGGGGATTACGGGCGCCAAAAGTGCCCGCCTTGGGACTCATGAGTTGCTGGACGCGTTTAGGTGCGGCGTCGGACGGCTCGCAAACGCCGCCAAAAACGGCGACCTCGGCATCTGAAGACTCCATGGCATGCAGCACGCACTCGACCGTCTGGGCGTCGATGTAATCGTCGGCGTCTACAAAGAAAACCACCTCGCCCTTGGCGGCATCGATTCCGGCATTTCGAGCGCACGAGACGCCCGCGTTTTCCTGGTCAATCACCAGCACACGGTCGACGGTCTGCGCAATTTGACGCAAGACGCCCAGCGAATCGTCAGCCGAACCGTCGTTGACGCAGACAACCTGAATCGAGCGCTCAGACTGGGCCAACAGCGAATCGAGGCATCTCTGAATGGAGCGCGCAGAGTTGTATACGGGAACGACAATAGTCGCTTTGGGAATCGAGGCCTCTCCCATACCGACCTACCCCCTCAGCGATTCGATGAGGAAGGCGGCGACCACGCCGGGGCCTCCAACCGATGCGTAGTATTTGGCGCGGCCCAAGGCACCGTCCGTCGCAAAAGTCGGATGCTCGTCAACCCAGCCCTCAGGATCTTTGAGGATGGCAGCGAGATTCGCACGCTTCCACGGCTTAAGATCGTCCAGCGAAAACTCGCCCGCATCCAAAGCAGCTTGGAACTCCTTGACCATCTGAACCAGGAACTCCTTATAGAACTTAGGCGCCAGGCGCACGTAGTTCCACATGTACGAATCGTACTTAATGAGCTGATTGAACTTGAGCATGCGCGAGACGTCATCACTTGCGTGGTCGCGGGCATATTCCTCTCTGATCCAACGCTCAATCTCGGCATACTCGGTATTGACGCAAAAGACCTTGGCCGAAGAATTAACCGAGGAGCTCTCGTTGTCCTGACGATACGAAAGCACGGCATCGTGCAGGTAAACGGCCTTGTCGGCGCAAGCAATCACCTTAAAGGCAAACGACGTGTCCTGAAAGGATGCCCCCGGAGTCGGCAGGAATTTGACGCTGTTGCGCTCAAGAAAATCACGGCGGTACACGGCCGACCAAATCGACGGCTTTTGCTTAAAGAACTGCGTCGTATCGCTCGGGTGTACCGGCTTGCCGCAGTCCTTGGGCTTAAACATCTCGTGCAGCGAGCGGCGCTCCTCGGGCTTGGACCAGTAAAAGTCAAAATTCGCCTTCGCAAAGTCGGCGCCATTGCGCTCGGCTGCTACCACGAGCTTCTCCAGCGCATCGGGCGCCATAAAGTCATCGGACTCCAGAATGCCGACGTACTTGCCGCGCGCCATATCGAGCCCGCGGTTCATAGAGTCGCCGTAGCCGCTGTTGGCCTTATCGATCATCTTCACACGCGCGTCGCGCTCCATGTACTCGCGGATTATCGCCGGCGAGTTGTCGGTAGAGCCGTCGTTGATACAGATAATTTCGATGTCTTTGAGCGTCTGCGCCACGGCGGAATCGAGGCACTCGCGCAGGTAGCGCTCAACGTTGTAGATGGGAATGAGCAGCGACAGGACAGGGCTGCCAGAGGAATTAGTAGACAAATGTGCTCCTTAGGAAATACCTGTCGCTAATGGTATCAAAGGGCTGACGTGCCAACGGGCGTTTATATAATCTATGGAGCCCGTAGAGGCAAACCGATGCGAAAGGAAGTCATGCAGCCCAACGCCGCACGCAACATATCCATCGAAGCACTGCGCTTAATCGCGGTCGCTGAAACGCTCGTACTCTCAAGCAGCAATAAGCACATCAATGTTACGCATAGCAGTCACCTCGCCCATGGCAGGTTCCTGCGTTTTATTCAAACCTTGTCAACATGGCGCAGCGACCCTTTACAATAGGTGCCGTCCAACGGACGCATTCGATAGCTTCCGCGCAGCGCTCGCCCGCCGCGCGTGAAAGGATATATTCCCCATGACTTCCACCCTCCCCGCTCCCATCGACAAGCTCGCCATCGTCGTCGTTACGTACAAGCGCCAGGAGCTCCTGGCCAACCTGTTCGACTCCATGACCGAGCTCACGGCAACGCCTTGGCGCATCGTGATCGTAGATAACGAGAACTCGCGCGAGACCGAGGCCATGTGTGCCGCATTTAACGAGCGCCTGGCCAACCTGTGGGGTATCGACACTGGCCAGCCCGATTCACAGGGTGGTACCGACCGCGTTATCTACGCGCCGCAGCTCAAAAACGGCGGCGGCGCGGGTGGCTTCTCCGCCGGCACCAAGTGCGCCTACGACCTGGGCGCTCAGTGGTTCTGGGTGATGGACGACGACGTGCTCGTCATCCCAGAGGGCATCGAGCGCCTGGCCAAGTGGACGGACCGCTACGACGTTATCCAGGGTTCACGCCTGGACTTTGACGGCGGCGCCTTCTTTTGGCAGTACCAGCTCATCCTTTCGCTCGGTATCCCCAACCCCATCGCCAAGTGGGACCTGGGTCCCGAGGGCTACCGCGCCATGAACCAGCTGTGCTTTGAGGGCGGCCTGTTCTCGCGTCGCGTAGTCGACAAGATCGGCCTGCCCGACGCTCGCTTCTTCATCTACGGCGACGACGCCTGCTACGGTTATGTCGCCAGCCAGCACTTCCCCGCCGCTGTAGTTGCCGACGTGGTGCTCAAACGCGCCCGCGCCGTCTCTAACTGGGATATCGCCGGCAAACGCCAGCTCAACTCCACAAGCGACACCAACCGCTACTACATCATGCGCAACCGAGGCTTCCTCGCTCGCTATATGCAGGTCTACGGTGACTACCACCCCATGCTGTTCCGCCTGGGCAATGCCGCGACCTTCTGCAAGGAATTCATTCGCTTGGCAGCGGTCGACAAATGCTTTAAGACCGGTATTCCGGCGCTGCGCCGCGGCATGAAAGATGCCCGCAAGATCATCAAGGATCCCGACTGGAAGCCCATGCCACCCATGAAGGACGCGGAGTAGCGGGCACACTTACAGTAGCGCCCCCCTCACAACCGCTGGCACACCGTAGCCACATGCTGCCCATCAAACCCAAACCCCCAGCGCATTCGGCCCACGCCGGGTCGCGGCACACGAATTTCGTCGATGCCGTTGCGCTCTATGTCGAGTAGCGCCTGAACGGCCAGCAATTCCAACCCCAGCGCATCCACATCGGGGTCATACATCAAGTTGATCGTTATCAGAGGGCGCTCGTCCAGCATGCCGATCGTGTCTGCCATGTCGAGCACGGCGGCCGTAGGAAAAACCTGGATGTCCCAGCGATCCATGTCACACTTTCGCCTCGAGACGGGATTGGCATAGCCCGGCAATCCAAAGCAGAGTCCTTGCAAGAGCAGGTGATATGGCAGCGGCGCATCTGGGTCGGTCGCACCGATTCCCGCATCTCCCAGGATGCGGTCAAGCGCCTGTCTCACCGTGCCCTCGTCCCCGCGGCACAACCCGTCTCGAAACGCATCGACGTCCCGCACATCCTCGGCGGCGCACTCAAACCATTCAATAATCACGAGACGTAACGCCTGGCGAAGCTCGTTATTGGGCAACCGCAGAGCACGGGGGCGACAAACCTGCTCCGGCTCCTCAGTCATATCCGTCGTCAGGAAACCGGACAGATACAACGCCGTCCACAGGCCATCATCAGACGGGGCCTCTGGACCCGAAGCGCCCAAACAAAGCGGGACCTCAACGCACCCATGGGCCTCGAGCAAATCGAACAAGGCCGAAAGGCGGTCGAGATTCCAGTCACTAACTACCCTACTCAGGCAATCGGCATATCCATACAGATCGGCACGCACAGGCGCCGTGCAGCCTCGGTCCAAAAATCCAATCACACGCGCCGGACTCGAGCAATAGGCCCTACTAAACCGATATCCCTCGAGCCATTCACGCGCATCATCTAGGTATTCCTCGCACCCAGCATGATTCAACAGAGCCTGGACCTCGACATCCGAAAAGCCGAACCAACGGTCACACCAGGTCGAAAGCGGCGTCGATAGACAATACAAGCAGCCGCGCGAAGAAAGCGCCGCTTCGGCAGGGCCGGGACGCTCCCCCATCAGACACGTCAGCCGCAACGAATCGCCCGCAGCGGCAATGGCGTCAAACAGCACTCGATCGAATAGCTCCGCCGAATCGGCGCCGGAAGCGCCCCTCGCACTCGCACGGCCCAACCACACCGCGTCGTACCCATCAACGAGCAATACGACCTGCTCATCGCAGGCCATCTCCAGTAGTTCAATAAGCACACCAAGTACCGAGGCAACCTCGGCCTCGCTCGCCACGCCACGCGCAACGCGTTCGATGTGGCGTACCTTATCTCGAGCTAAATCCGGAGCCTCCAAGAGCGCCAACAAGCGAGTGCACTCGTCCGAAAGAGCATCGCGCACGACGTCGGCGACACGCCTCGCAGCGCCAGAAAAGTCCAGCGATATCACCGGATAGCAAGCGTACTCATCCCGATAGCGCCCGCCGTCCGCATCCCAAATCTGAGCATCGGCAAACAAACTCTGACCAGCGCGACCGACCGCGGGACGCTCCAGAAAAGCCCTGAGCATCGACAAGTTCATGCTCTTGCCAAAGCCCTCGGGTCGACAGCACACCACAACAGACGCATTGCAATCCAGAACATCGGCAATAAACATAGTCTTGTCGACTAGCACGCAACGACCAATGGCATCGGCAAAATCATGAACACCGACCGGCAAAACCGCATCATCGACATGGTTGACAAGCCGTACGCCAAAAGTATCGGAACTGTTGCAATACTCCTGTTCAGACAATGTAACTTCTCCCTAAAACGCAGCACGAGACCCATTGTAGCGAGCAGTTCAAGCGCAACGCTGGACCCGCGCAAAGGCATCGGGCAACGGTAGGAACAAAAGCCTTGAGGGGGCATAACAAATCGTTATGCAACAAAATGGGGCCCGATGCAACCGCACCGAACCCCGTTCCGAATCTTTAGTTGTCGGGCAACCGAAAGGGACTACTCCTCGGAGTCGTTCTGCCCAGCAGCCTTCTTTTGCTGATCGAGTTTATGCTTGCCGCTCACGATGGACGTGGCACCAAGCGTAGCCAGGCTCGCGCTGGCCAGGCTGGCCATCACGATAAGGTCACCCGTCTTGGGCATGTTGCCGCGATTACTGCCAGCATTACCATTGCCGGAACCGGAATCGTTCTTACCGCCGCCATTGCTATCTTTGTTGTCGCCGGCACCATCTTTGTTGACACCGGCATTTTCCTTATTGCCTCCAGCGATATCGGCGCCGTTGTTATTGTTCTCGGCACCGTCGGACTTGTTGTCCTTCTCCTCGGAGTTGTCCTTCTTCTCCTCAAAACCAGAACCCTTATCCGTTTCGGACTTTTCGGATTTGTCCTCGGATTTATTGTCCTTAGGGTCGTCCTTCGCGGTGTCGGTTTTCGTCACGGAGTTCTGACCGTCATTGTCCTTGTTAGAAGACGAGTTGCCGCTTGGACCAGCCATCAAAGACCCCAGCGTGGAGCCAAACACTTCGGAAACAGAGGGCTTCTTGTTCGTCGGGGTGACGGGCGCATCCGTCCCCTTATTCGAATCATCCTTAGAGCTATCGGAACCAGAAGCGGTGACAGAACCAGACCCTGTGTTAGTGCCGGAGTCGCCACCGGCAGAGGAATCGCTCGAACCGTTGGAAGGTTTAGAAGAGCCATTGCCGGTCGAGCCGGTGGAGGGCTCGGGAGAGCTGGTGTTGTTATTACCGGTACCGGTAGCAGGCCTGTTCGTCTCGCCTCTATTGCTCTCATTGTTATTAGTATCGGGCTTCTCTGCGGGCTTAGGCCCCTCAGGAGTCTGGCTGGAATCGGGCGTCGAAGGGAACTCGGACACCTCAGGCTTCTTATCAGCCGCTTCGTTCTTCTCGTCCTCGGCAATATAGACCAGACAATCCTTGAGCTCATTGCGGTAGCGGTTCTTCCAGCCCTCGTGGTACTGAGGCTGGCTTGCATACTTGGTCGCCACGTTATTGACCACGCTGTTGGAAAGCGCCGTCACAAACTCGCGGTCCGTCATGCTGTTAGAAAGATTCGCCCACCGGAAGAAGTCCTGGCAGCCACCCGTGCCGCACATATTGGTGATGCTCCACACCATGCCCTTGACGCAATCGGCACGACCGGAAATATCAATGCCGAGAGCACTCTTGAGCCACGACTCGGTCACCGCATAGTAGGAGTTGTACGCATAGGCATCCTGCAGCGCCGAGAACTCCACGGGGTCGGTGTTATAGGCGCCCAGGAAGGCATCCTGCGCAATGCGGCCCAGCTCAGTAAGCTGACCGTTCGCATACATGGGGTTGTTCGCGTTGGAAATCTCGCTGCCACGATCGATCGCGGACTTAAGCATGCCGTACTTTGCAGAATCGTAGTTGTAGGCCTGTTTCATAAACGGGATGAGCGACCAGCGGCGGTCGAACTGATAATAACCCAGCGCGTTATACCCGTCACCACGAGAAAAGCCCTGGTTATAGTTGCCATGGCTCTCGTACTTGGTAAAGTACTTCATCTCGAGAGTCACGTTGACAAACGAAACGCCCTGGACCGACCTCAGCACGCCCGAGAAGGACTGCTGGGTGTAAAGGCCCTTATCGATATTGGTGGCATCCGAGGCAACACCCGGCGTGGGCTCCTCGGCAACAGCGGTCACAGGCGCGGCAACGGCGCCAAACGAAAGTGCCAGCGTCAGGCCCGCCACAATCGCGGAATGCTTGGGCTGCATAGATCCTCCCTGCATTGGTGTAGTTAAAGTGCAGTTTGCAAAGATGAATCTAAGTATTGCAGCTCGCCCGTTGTTGCACAACAACCCCTCGGTAAACGGCAACAACCCTACGCGAAATCTTAAGGAATTAAACAAACTGGTCGTCAGGCGCCAACAGAAGCTCGCCGTAACGTTCCATCAGCCCGTCCCTCAACTGGCAGAAAGCAGGGATATAGACGTTCAAAATGCGCTGAATCAAATCTTGAGCGAGCTTGTTGTCGTAGATATGGACGTTCGTATTGCGGTCTCTGAGCATATCTAGCCAGGCTGCCTCATCAATAAAGTCGTAGAATCGGTAGGACTCCTTCAAGATGGCACGAGGAGACCCCGACGCGGCAAGCGTGGCACCCTCATACTCGAGCAGACGCTTAAGGAGCTTCCAGCTCAGTTCAAATTGAAGATTGAACTTATTAATCAATCCACTCTGAACAAAATCATTGTTGAGATCCTGATTGGGCGCATCCTCAAGATTCGCCAAGGCGCTGGCAAAGTTCTCATATTTTTTCATACAGAATCACACCATCCCTGGCAATTTCATCGAGCAATTGCTGCGATAAGGACTCGTCGAGATTGACGACATCTACATCTAAAAGAGTATCAAGACGCTCCTCGATCAAATATGAGAAACGGCCGAAATCCCGACAACCTGCTACGGCGATGTCAATATCGCTCTTAGGCAAACTGTCACCTCGAGCGCGAGAACCAAACAGCACAACCTTCTCGGTGTCACATTCCCGAGCAAAAACTTCGATTTGCTTGTACACCTTATCGAGAGATGTCATTTGCAGC
The DNA here is from genome assembly GCA_900556605.1 of uncultured Collinsella sp. Lineage (GTDB taxonomy): Bacteria > Actinomycetota > Coriobacteriia > Coriobacteriales > Coriobacteriaceae > Collinsella. Next base: position 16,693 of record USPC01000005.1, read on the forward strand.
CCTTACAGCTTAATGTCGAAGTTGATCTCGGGGACGGCGGCTAGGTCGGCCAGCGTCACGCCGTCAACGTACTTTTCGATGACCTCGTCCAGACCACGCCAGAACTTGACCGTTGAGCACAGGTCGCTGCGGGTGCAGCTGTTGTCGATGCCATCGCACGCCACCGGAGCCGTGCTGCCCTCGACGGCGCGCAGGATGTCGCCGGCGCGCACTTCGGCCGGGTCCTTGGCCATCATGTAGCCGCCGCCCTTGCCGCGCACACTCTTAAGCAGGCCCGCCTTCATAAGCGGACGAACCAGCTGCTCCAGATACTTCTGCGAAATGCGCTCGCGGTCGGCAATCTCGCGCAGGGCGATCTTACCCTCAGCGTCACCAAGCGCTGCGATATAAATCATCAAACGGAGGGCATAGCGGCCCTTAGAAGAAATGAGCATACCTACCCTTCCATAACGCTGGGGACAAGCACTTCCGATAAATTTGTCCCACATCTAGAAAAGTCGAGTGGATTAGTCGGGTTTTCCCTTGACTAACGCCGAACCCATAGTAACTTTATTCCGAGAAGATTCCTAGGGTTTAGTACACCTATGAGTACACCATATACAGAGAGGAACAGCATGAGCGCAAATCCGCTGCTTTCCATCGAAGGTCTGACCGCCTCCGTGGACGAAAAGACCATCCTCCACAACGTCAACCTCAACGTCGCCGCCGGCGAGACCCACGTGCTGATGGGACCCAACGGCGCCGGCAAATCCACCCTGGGCCACCTAGTCATGGGCGACCCCGTCTATACCGTCAACGACGGCCGCATCGTCTTTGACGGCCAGGACATCACCGAGCTCACCACCGACAAGCGCTCGCGCGCCGGCCTGTTCCTGAGCTTCCAGGCCCCGGTCGAGATCCCGGGCGTGCCGCTGTCGAGCTTTTTGCGCGCCAGCATCGCCGGCCGCCCCGGCCTGGAGATGAAGGGCAAGGAGTTCCGCCGTCGCGTCAAGGAGCTCGCGGCCGAACTCAACATGGATACCGCCTACCTCAACCGTGAGCTGGGCGTGGGCTTCTCGGGTGGCGAGAAAAAGAAGGTCGAGATGCTCCAGCTTCTGCTGTTGCAGCCCAAGCTCGCCATCCTGGATGAGACCGACTCGGGCCTGGACGTCGACGCGCTTTCCACCGTCAGCCACGGCATGGACGCCTACCGCAAGAGCTGCGACGGCTCCATGCTCATCATCACGCACAACACGCGCATCCTGGAGCACCTGGATGTCGACCGCGTCCACGTTATGGTCAAGGGCCACATCGTGCGCGAGGACGACGCTTCGCTGATCCCCTGGATCGACAAGAACGGTTTTGAGACCTTCGAGCGCGAGGCCGCCGAGCAGCGCGCCCAGGCCGAGGCCGCCGCTGCCGAGCAGCAGGCGTAAAGGGGCGACGCAATGACCAAGAACCGCACCGAGGTCGCGGACATCGACCGCAGCCTCTACGACTTCACCTATGGCGAGGAGGGATTCGAGCGCCTCGACGCCGGCATCACGCCCGACATCGTGCGCGAGATCAGCGCCAAAAAGGACGAGCCGCAGTGGATGCTCGACCTGCGCTTAAAGTCCCTCGAAATCTTCAATCGTTTTCCCGACCCGACGTGGGGTCCCTCCATCGAGGGCCTGGACATGGACAACATCGTCACCTACGTCAAGCCCAACACCGACCAAAAGCACGACTGGGAGTCGGTGCCCGACGACATCAAGAACACCTTTGAGCGCTTGGGCATCCCCGAGGCCGAGCGCAGCTACCTGGCGGGCGTCGGCGCGCAGTACGACTCCGAGCTGGTCTACCACAACATGCAGGACACGGCGTCCAAGATGGGCATCGTCTACTCCGGTATTGAGGAAGCCCTGCACGATCCGCAGTGGGAGCCGCTCATCCACGAGAAATTCATGACGCTCATCCCGCCCACCGACCACAAGTTTGCGGCCCTGCACGGCGCCGTGTGGTCGGGCGGCTCGTTTGTCTACGTTCCCAAGGGCACCAAGTTGGACTTCCCGCTGCAGAGCTACTTCCGCCTTAACGCCAAGGGCGCCGGCCAGTTTGAGCACACGCTCATCATCGTCGAGGACGATGCCGACCTGCACTTTATCGAGGGTTGCTCCGCGCCCAAGTACAACGTGGCCAACCTCCACGCCGGCGCTGTGGAGCTCTTTGTGGGCAAGCGTGCGCACCTGCGCTACTCGACCATCGAGAACTGGTCCAAGAACATGTACAACCTCAACACCAAGCGTGCGCGCGTGGACGAGGACGGCGACATCGAGTGGATCAGTGGCTCCTTCGGCAGCCACGTGGGCTACCTCTACCCCATGAGCGTGCTCAACGGCCGCCGCGCCCGCTCGAGCTTTACCGGCATCACCTTTGCCGGTGCCGGCCAGAACCTCGACACCGGCTGCAAGGTCGTACTTAACGCGCCCGAGACCTCGGCAACCGTCGAGACCAAGGGCATCTCCAAGAGCGGCGGCATCCAGACCTTCCGCAGCTCTATCGTGGCCACGCCCAAGGCCGAGGGCTCCAAGGCAACCGTGAGCTGCCAGTCACTGATGCTCGACGACCAAAGCCGCTCCGACACCATCCCCGCCATGGACATCCGCGCCAAGAACGTCGACGTCGGCCACGAGGCCACCATCGGCCGCATCGGCGACGATAAGGTGTTCTACCTGATGAGCCGCGGTATCTCGGAGGAAGAGGCCCGTACCATGATCGTCAACGGCTTTGCCAACCCGGTCTCCAAGGAGCTACCGCTGGAGTACGCCGTCGAGATGAACAACCTGATCAAGCTCGAGATGGAAGGAGCGATCGGATAATGAAACAGACCACGAACACCGCTGCTACCACCCTTGAACAGGTCAATGCGATGCCGGCTGCCACTTGGGGTTGGCTCAAGATGAACCAGACCAAGCTCGAGCTCTCTGACGAGCTTGCCGCCGCTCCCGCCGAGACCGTTAAGGTTGAGGGCTTGGACGAGCAGTTTGCTGGCGTGGCAGACGCGTTCGACGCCGCCATGGACGCCATGGCCGAGCGCTTCCCCGAGCGCCGCGCCTCCGCCCCTGGCGATGCCGCCGACCGCGCCCGCATCACGCCCGAGACCGAGCTTGACGTGCCCGCCACCTCCGTTTACCAGGCCGGTGCCATTAAGCTGGAGGAGGAGCTCTCCCCCGCTGAGGCCTTCGAAACCGGCATGGGCGAGGCCGCCTACGCCTACTTGGCCGAGCACGCTTCCAAGCGCATCGTCATCGATGTGCCCGCATACCAGCACGCCACGGTTACCGTGCGCGTGAGCGGTGTCGATGCAGCCGCGGCCATCGCCGCCATCGATGTCGTCGCCCGTCCGCAGGCAACGCTCGACCTGTGCATAGCCCTGGACTCCCCCGTTGCCGGCCAAGGCGTCGTGGGCTCCGTGCTACGCGTGTGCGCCCACGAGTACGCCACCGTCAACGTGACCTGCACGCAGACGCTCGACGATAGCTGGATCGCGCTCGACGACACCGGCCTGTTCCTGGACGAGGGCGCGCGCGTCAACGTGCAGCACACCGTCCTGGGTGCCGGTGCCAGCGCCACCGGCCTTGCCGGCGACCTGCTGGGCGATACCGCCAAGGTCACCATCGATACTGACTATCTGGGCGCCCGCGAGCAGGTGCGCGACTTTAACTACGAGCTGCGCCACCGCGGTCGCAAGACCGAGTGCGAGATCGACGCCAACGGCGTGCTGACCGGCACGTCCAAGAAGGTCTACCGCGGCACCATCGACCTCGTGCACGGCTGCAAGGGTGCAACCGGCACCGAGCGCGAAACCGTGCTGCTCGCCAACAAGGGCGTCGACAACAAGACCGTCCCCGTCATCCTCTGCGACGAGGACGACGTTGCCGGCAACCACGGCGCTACGATCGGCCACGTCCGCGACGAGCAGCTGTTCTATCTCGCCTGCCGCGGCCTTGACCAAAACGCCGCCGAGGACCTGTTCATCCGCGCCAAGCTGGAAGACGCCGCGCTTTCTGCCACCGACGAGCGCACCCGCGCCGCCGTCGTCCGCTTGGGCAACAACCTGATCGACAACTTTGAAGAGGAGCTCGCATGATCGACACCGAGCACGTTAAATGCGATACCTGCACTGCCCCCGAGCCCATGGAGCTCGACGCCAGCGACGAGGCTTCGCGCGGCTGGCCCACCGTAGACATCGAGACCAACCCCTACAAGGCGCAGTTCCCGCTCTTCCAGCAGCACCCCGAGATCGCCTTCCTCGATAGCGCCGCCACCGCGCAGCGCCCTGCCTGCGTGCTCGACGCCGAGCGCGACTTCTACCAGCGCATGAACGCCAACCCCCTACGCGGTCTGTATTCGCTGTCCGTCGAGGCCACTGATGCCATCGCGAAGGTCCGCCAGCAGATTGCCGACCTCATCGGTGCCGCCCAGGCGAACGAGGTCGTCTTCACCCGCAACACGAGCGAGTCGCTCAACCTGGTCGCCAAGAGCTTTGCACCCACGGTGCTCGAGCCCGGCGACGAGGTCGTCATCACCATCATGGAGCACCACTCCAACCTGATTCCGTGGCAGCAGGTCTGCCGCGAGACCGGTGCCAAGCTCGTCTACCTCTATCCCACCAAGACCGGCCAGCTCACCACCGAGGAAGTCCTGGCCAAGGTGGGTCCCAAGACCAAGATTCTGGCCGTGGGTCAGGTCTCCAACGTGCTAGGCGTCGAGAACCCGGTTAAGAACCTCGGCAAGCTCGTGCACAAGTATGGCGGCTATCTGGTCGTCGACGGCGCGCAGTCGCTGCCGCACATGCCGGTCGATGTGGCCGACCTGGGAGCCGACTTCTTTGCCTTTAGCGCACACAAGGCCATGGGCCCCATGGGCATCGGCGTGCTGTGGGGCAAGATGGACCTGCTCAACGCCATGCCGCCCATGCTCACCGGCGGCGAAATGATCGACTCTGTCACCGAGCAGGACGCCGTCTGGGCGCCCGTCCCCGAGAAGTTCGAGGCCGGCACGCAGGACGCCGCCGGCATCTTCGCCACGGGAGCCGCCCTTGATTACCTGGTCAACACGGTGGGTTACGAGAACATCCAGGCCCGCGAGCAGGCACTCGTCCACTACCTGATGGGCGAGCTCATGCAGCTCGACTTTGTCCAGATCATCGGCTCCATCTATTGGGACAACCACCACGGCGTTGTGAGCTTTAACGTCAAGGGCATCCACCCGCACGACGTCGCGAGCATCATGGACATGGACGGCGTCTGCATTCGCGCCGGTCACCACTGTGCACAGCCGCTGCTCACCTGGCTGGGCGTCGAGAACCTCGCCTGCTGCCGCGCCAGCGTGGCCTTCTACAACGATAAGGCCGACATCGACAAGTTCATCGCCGGCCTGCATCACGTTTGGAGCACGTTCAATGGGTAATCTGTACACCTCCACCACATTTATGGAGCACAACTCGCACCCCGACTATAAGTACGAGATGGATGCCCCCACGCACGAGCACGACGGCATCAACCCCAGCTGCGGCGACGAGCTCACCTTGCAGCTGCGCGTCGAGAACGGCGTGATCGAGGAGGCCTCCTTTACCGGCCACGGCTGCGCCATCAGTCAGGCCAGTGCCGACATCATGGCCGATCTCATCACCGGCGAGACCGTCGAGGAAGCTCGCCGCCTGGCAGAGCTCTTCCTCGCCATGATCCGCGGCGAGAAGCTCTCCGAGGAGGACCTGGAAGACCTGGACGAAGCCGCCCAGCTCCAGGACATCTCGCACATGCCCGCCCGCGTCAAATGCGCCGAGCTCGCCTGGCGCACCCTCGACGGCATGCTCGAGGGGCGAAATAATCAGTAGTACTTGTCCCAAATCTTAAGATTTTTGTTGGCCGAATCGCTTGACAAGAGTGGTTCGGCCATTTTCTATTCCGAGAGCTCAGTCTGTGCCTTCACCCGCGCATAAGCGCGCACGATACGAGAAACGGTACTTTTGCCAATCCCCGTATATCGCTCAATCTGACGCACCGTAAAACCGGCATCGTGCAATCCAAGAATGACGATATTGCGCTGCGCCGACGGCGCGGCTTTAACCCCGTGGAGCGGAACCCCGAGCCCCTTCGCCAACTTTTCGGCAAAGGCATGCCGCTCCCACTCCGTCTCTTCCAGAACGGGCATCGCTGAATCGCAGCCGTCGGGCGTCGAAAGCGAATAGGCAATAAAGCCCTCGGCAGAACCAAAAAGCTCAAGCACGCAAGAAGGATCAGAAAATCCCCTCGCGACATCAGTCGCGTCACCGTCGTAAGCGCGCAAATGCTCGGCAAAGCTGCTCCAGGGATAACGCTCGATTAAGCTGATGCCAGCCTCCTGCGGATCGGCGTGTACGGAACGAATAGCCTCCATCACCTGCCAGTCGGTATCGAGCGAACGCCGGTCAAAACGGTTCTGGAACAGATGGCCTGTGCGCCCCGTGCGTTTATTGAACCGCCGCGCGTACGTCAAAAGCAACCGGTGCATCGCCGCGCTCATCCTGTCCTCGTAATCTGCAAGCACCAAATGCACGTGAGTGCCCATAAGGCACCAGGCGATAACCGTCACGCCCTCCTCGCGGCAGCACTCGCGCATCAGCTCCAAAAACTCCCACCGGTCGTCATCGCCCTCAAAGATGAGCTGCTTGCCCGTACCGCGGGCACAGACATGGTAAAAGCCGGTAACCGTTCTCCAAACGCGCTGCATGGCGCTCCCTTCGCCGGGATCTGCTTGCCATCCAATACAGCACGATTGAAGCGTGCCATCAAAACATTCACGCAAAACAATACACTCGCGCGGCCAAAGGCAGTAATCAGGCGGCGAACGGCATCGTTGCAACAGGTCAACCCCCGCAATGCTTACAAGAGCTGACCAATAGCTTGCCCAAGACGGACCCCCTCTACGGAAGTTCACGACCACAGAACATAAAGTTAAACCGTTTCAATTAAAACTTCCGGACTTCTCGCTACGAAAACTGAGCCGTTCGCCGAATATTCCGTGCATTTCGCGGTATTATAGGGGCTGCATGTCATGTCCCTTTCGAAGGGTCGCCCGGCAATCGCCAGCCACGGCCCCCAGACGGGACGCCAACACGATAGAGAGGAGAGGCATGCAGTACTCACAGGAAGTGGAGAACATGTGCCCCGTTGCCAAGGGTGCATACCACGGCCCCGCACCCATCCCCGAGGAGGGCAAGTGGGTCCAGGCTAAGGAGATTTCCGACATCTCCGGTCTTACGCACGGTGTGGGTTGGTGCGCACCTCAGCAGGGCGCCTGCAAGCTCACGCTGAACGTCAAGGACGGCATCATCGAGGAGGCCCTCGTTGAGACCATCGGCTGCTCGGGCATGACCCACTCTGCCGCCATGGCTTCCGAGATCCTTCCCGGTAAGACCATCCTCGAGGCCCTCAACACCGACCTCGTCTGCGACGCCATCAACGTTGCTATGCGCGAGATCTTCCTGCAGATCGTTTACGGCCGCAGCCAGACCGCGTTCTCCGAGGGCGGCCTGCCCGTGGGCGCCTCCCTCGACGACCTCGGCAAGGGCCTTCGCTCTCAGGTCGGCACCATGTTCGGCACCAAGGCCAAGGGCGCTCGTTACCTCGAGCTCGCTCAGGGCTACGTCACCCGCATGGCTCTCAACGACAAGAACGAGATCATCGCATTCGAGTTCCTGAACCTCGGCAAGTTCACCGACGCCGTCAAGGCCGGCAAGACCCCCGAGGAGGCCATCGCTGGCGCTATGGGCCACTATGGTCAGTGGGAGAACGCTGCCAAGTACATCGACCCGCGCACCGACGAGGAGACTCACTCCGTCGCCAGCGTGTTCCCGGTTCACGAGTAGAAAGGGAGGGAAATAACTATGACTGTTACGTTCGAAGGTTACGAGCGCCGCGCTGACAAGATCAACAAGTGCCTCGCCGACAACGGCATCGCCTCCCTCGAGGAAGCTCTGCAGATCTGCACCGACAAGGGCTTCAACCCGCGTGAGATCGTCAACAACACCCAGTCCATCGCCTTCCAGAACGCCGAGTGGGCCTACACCCTCGGTTGCGCTCTCGCTGTCAAGCGTGGCGCCAAGTCCGCTTCTGAGGCTGCCGCCATCATCGGCGAGGGCATCCAGGCCTTCACCGTTCCCGGCTCCGTCGCCGAGGACCGCAAGGTCGGTCTGGGCCACGGCAACCTGGGCGCTATGCTACTCTCCGACGACACCGAGTGCTTCGCCTTCCTGGCCGGTCACGAGTCCTTCGCTGCCGCTGAGGGTGCTATCGGCCTGGCTCTGAACGCCAACAAGGCTCGCAAGAAGCCGCTGCGCGTCATCCTCAACGGTCTGGGCAAGGACGCTGCTCAGATCATCGCCCGCATCAACGGCTTCACCTACGTGAAGACCCAGTTCGACTACTTCACGGGCGAGCTCAAGGTCGTCGAGACCATCCCCTACTCCGATGGTCCCCGCGCCGCCGTCAACTGCTACGGCGCCGACGACGTCCGCGAGGGCGTTGCCATCATGTGGCACGAGAACGTCGACATCTCGATCACCGGTAACTCCACCAACCCCACGCGCTTCCAGCACCCCGTCGCTGGCACCTACAAGAAGGAGCGCCTCGAGGCTGGCAAGAAGTACTTCTCCGTCGCTTCTGGTGGCGGCACTGGCCGTACCCTGCACCCGGACAACATGGGCGCCGGCCCTGCCTCTTACGGCATGACCGACACCATGGGCCGTATGCACTCCGACGCCCAGTTCGCCGGTTCTTCCTCCGTGCCTGCGCACGTCGACATGATGGGTCTCATCGGCATGGGCAACAACCCCATGGTCGGTGCCACCGTCGCCTGCGCTGTCGCCGTCGAGGAGGCCCTCAAGGCCTAATCGCGCCCGCGCGATGCTCATATAGCTGAGCTTTGGAGCCGCTATCCACCCGGGTAGCGGCTCTTTTTGTTTGCGCTGTCGCAGGGTAGCTAATGCCGATATATCAGTTGGGGCGAAATACAAGATGTGATGAGATGGAGCGTCAGAGCGTCCATGACGCCCACCTGCCATATTTGCCCTTTACCGATTTGCCGAGTCTTTGCGGCCCCATTGCCGATCACCCGTGCGACAATGCGCCGGACGAGAAAGGAATCCGATGGAATCGACTGATGTACTGGTAATTGGATCTGGCATTGCGGGCCTTTGCGCCGCCATCGAAGCGGCACGCACGGGTGCAACCGTCACTGTGGCAAGCGCCGGCAAGACTATGAGTGGATCGAGCTTCTTCCCCGGAACCTGGGGCCTAGGGCTTATCGGACCCGTTAACGAAGACGACGAGCAGGACCTCATCGACACCATCCTGGCCGTCGGCGGCGGCGTTGCCGACCCCGAGCTTGTCCAGACGTTTGTCCACGGCATTCCCCAAGCGATTGACTGGCTCGAGCAAGACCTGGGCGTTGAGCTTCAGCGTCCGCAAAGCGCCGAGAGTGCTCAGCAAAAGCAATTTATCCCTTGCTTTGACCATAAGACACGCATGTGGCGCGGCCTCACCCGCAAGCCCCTTGAGGACGCTCTGACGACCCGGATCGAGTCACTCGGCATTCGCCTGCTCCCCCGCCATGAGCTTATTGACCTTGTTGAGGACACGAACGGCAGAATAACCGGAACCGTACTCTACGACCTTACCGAAAATCGAATCGTGCCCTTTGCTGCCAAGGCCACGATCATCGCAGCCGGTGGCACAGGCGGCCTGTTCGAGCGCAGCCTTACGTCGGCTGATGTGCTCAGCTCCTCGCAGGCCATCGCACTGGCGCACGGCGCAACACTTACTAATATAGAGTTCATGCAGATGATGCCCGGCTTCATCGAGCCCAGGCGTAACTTGGTCTTCAACGAGAAAACCTGGCGCTACGTGCATGTAGACCAGCCGGTAGATATTGCCGACGACAAGCTGAACGACCTGCTCGAGCAGCGCTCTGGATATGGTCCCTTCACGTCACGCTTGGCCTCCCGCGCTATCGATCTCGTCATCGATCAGGCAGGTGTCGAAGGCCTGGCACTCCACTACGACTTCCCCCGCGAGGATGTCCCAGAGTTTGTGCAGACCTTTGCCACCTGGCTGCAAGACGAGCACGGCATCGCGCCGACCGACGAGATGCGCGTGGCGATGTATGCCCATGCTGCCAACGGCGGTATCAAGATCGATAAGACAGCCTTCACGGGCGTCGAAGGCCTCTATGCCTGCGGCGAGGCGACAGGAGGCATGCACGGCGCCGACCGTATTGGTGGCCTGTCGAGCGCCAACGGCATCGTGTTCGGACGCATCGCAGGCACATCGGCAGCCCTTGCAGCGCAGAAAGAGCCTGAGGCAGCCCTGAAAGCAGATATCACCCTCCCCCAGTACGGCATTGCCACAACAGATGCCGAACGCCTGACACACAGCCTTAGGCACACGATGAGCACCTATTGCATGATCAACAGGACCGAAACAGGCCTATCCGAGGCCCTGCAACAGCTTGAAAGCCTGCAAGACAAGGCCATGGCGCTGAGCAAGCCGCATGCCGATGACAGCGAGATCGCAGCCCTCGCCCGCCTGCAATCGCAGATTCGACTAGCACAGGAAATGGTCAAAGCCATGCGCAAGCGAACTGAAAGCCTAGGTTCGCACTTTCGAGCGGACTAAATCGATTCTCACTTTGAGTTTGATCACAACTTCTCAACATGCATCGAGCCCCGTAAGCATGATTCCCCTAAGGAGAACACGCCTACGGGGCTTTAGCCGTGTTTCCCTAAGGGAATCACGGTGCAGATTACTCAGCTCCGCGCCCCGACGGGTTCGACCCCATGCGAGGTCAACAAAAAACGACCAGCCTGAGCCAGTCGCTTTAACAATCTTTGGGTGGGCCGTCAGGGGGTCAGCCTGCTGCGCAGGCGGTCGCTGCGGCGCTTCGCGCCTTGCGCGCTGCGCTGGCAAATGCTTACGCATTTCCTCAGCTCCGCGCCCCGACGGGTTCGACCCCATGTGAGGTTAACAAAAAAGCGACCAGCCTAAGCCAGTCGCTTTAACATGCTTTGGGTGGGCCGTCAGGGGGTCGAACCCTGGACCTTGGGATTAAGAGTCCCCTGCTCTACCAACTGAGCTAACGACCCGATATCAACACGAAGCAAGAACTGGGGTGGGTAAAGGGACTCGAACCCTCGACCTACGGGACCACAACCCGTCGCTCTAGCCAACTGAGCTACACCCACCGTGTCCTGTGCGCTTCGCGCTCGACTATTATTGCAAGGAACGCCACGCGATGCAAGCCCCAATTTTCAAGAATTTTGAAAAGAGTTTTTCGAGACCATTTCGAGCAAATCCCACCGGTTTCATGGGAGTAAACTTGCCCCACTGCAAATCCTCGAAAGGACCGTCATGAAAGAACTCTCCAACCGCACGGCAAGATTTACCGATTCGGTCATCCGCCGCATGACACGCATCTCCAATAAGTATGGCGCTGTCAATCTCTCGCAGGGCTTCCCTGACTTCGATCCCCCAGCGCAGCTGCTCGATAGCCTCAGCGCCATCGCCAGCGACCCCAAGCCGCTCTATCACCAGTACTCCATCACCTGGGGCTCCCAGGCCATGCGCGAGGCGCTCGCCGCCAAACAGGAGCACTTTATGGGCATGCCGGTGAACCCCAACGAGAATATCGTAGTCACCTGCGGCTCCACCGAGGCCATGATGGCCGCCATGATGACGGTCACCAACCCCGGCGACAAGGTCGTCATCTTCTCGCCGTTCTACGAGAACTACGGCGCCGACACGATCCTTTCGGGTGCCGAGCCCATCTATGTGCCGCTCAACCCGCCCACATTCGACTTTGACCGCGAGACACTCGAGGCGGCCTTCCGCGACAACGACCCCAAAGCCATCGTCCTGTGCAACCCTTCCAACCCTTGCGGCAAGGTCTTTACACGCGATGAGCTCACCTTTATCGCCGACCTCTGCAAAAAGTACGACACCTACTGCATCACCGACGAGGTCTACGAGCACATCGTCTACGCGCCCCACGAGCACGTCTATATGGCCACGCTGCCCGGCATGTTTGAGCGCACCATCGGCTGCAGCTCGCTGTCCAAGACCTACTCCATCACCGGCTGGCGTCTGGGCTACACTATCGCCCCTGCCGAAATTACCGAGCGCATCAAGAAGGTCCACGACTTCCTCACCGTGGGCGCCGCCGCTCCCCTGCAGGAAGCCGTCGTCACCGCCCTCAAATTCGACGACAGCTATTACGATGAGGTCCTCGACCTCTACACCGCCAAACGCGACCTGTTCTGCCAGGGACTCGACAGCATCGGTCTTGAGCATAACGTGCCGCAGGGCGCCTACTACGTCATGCTGGACATCTCTGAGTTTGGCTACGACAGCGACCTCGAGTTCTGCGAGGACCTGGCCTCAAAGGTGGGCGTGGGCGCCGTGCCCGGCTCGAGCTTCTTCCGCGAGCCCGTCAACCATCTGATTCGTTTCCACTTTGCCAAGCGTGACGAGACGCTCAACGCGGCGCTGGAGAACCTCAAGTCCCTGCGTGATAAAATCAAACCGCGCGGGTAAGGACGGCCCGGCAACTAAAGCAACCAAATAAGCCCCGCACCGCCAGCCGAGTTGCGGGGCTTCTTTTTATAGCGCCTTCTTAATTTGTTTAGAGCGTTATACTTTAGCCATGGAGCAACTCGTCCCAGAGAGAGGAATATTATGGCAGAGCAGCAGCTTATCGGAGCGCTCGAGGCCGGCGGCACCAAGATGGTCTGCGCCACGGGCTATGCAGACGGCACGGTCCTGGAGCGTGAGCAGATCGCGACCACGACCCCGCAGGAGACCGTCGAGGCCGTCAACGCGTGGTTTGCCGACAAGGGCATCGCCGCGCTGGGCATCGGCGCCTTTGGCCCTACTGCAGTCAACCCTGCCTCGCCCCAATACGGCAAGATCCTGGAGACGCCCAAAACGGCATGGCGCTACTTTGACCTGCTGGGTACTATCCAAAACGAGCTCAATATCCCCTGCGGCTACGACACCGACGTCAACGTCGCCTGCCTGGGCGAGGTCACCTTTGGTTGCGCCAAGGGCCTCACCGATGTGGTCTACCTGACCATCGGTACCGGCGTGGGCGCCGGCGTGCTCTCGGGCGGTAAGCTCGTGCACGGCATGATGCATCCCGAGGCTGGCCACATCCTGGTCATGCGTGACCCGCGCGACACCATTGGCGAGCACAGCGCCTGCCCCTTCCACGACAACTGTCTCGAGGGCCTCATCGCCGGCCCCGGCGTTAAAAAGCGCTGGGATGGCAAGAGCGCCGGAGACATGGCCGATGACCCGGAGGCCATGGACCTGCTCGCAGGCTATCTGGCACAGGCGCTCATGACCTACACGCTGTGCTACGCGCCGCAAAAGATCATCATCGGCGGCGGCGTGGCCGACCACACCCCCATCGTGCCGCTCGCGCGCAAAAAGTGCGCCGAGATGCTCAACGGCTATATCGTCACGCCCGAGGTCAACGACATCGATAACTACATCGTCAACAACAGCCTCGAGGGCGAGCAGGGCATCATGGGCTGCCTGGCCCTGGGCGCACAGGCGCTTCAGTAGCAGACGCACCCACAGGGCGTGGCGCGCTCGGCAAATCCGACCTACGGAACGACGCCACCACGCCCCATATAAGCCCTCAAATAAAAAAGGCCGCCTAGGACCAAACAATACGTCCTAGGCGGCTTTTTTGGCGTACATCAGCGACCGTAAGAGATATCGGAGCACAACGCCCGTTGCAGCTCCACAGCAGTCGATCATCACATCGGTGATCATGCCGGCGCGTCCCGGCACAAAGAGCTGAATCGTTTCGTCGATCGAGGGAATCAGCAGCAGGAACACCGCCGTGGGCAGCAGCACGTCAAAGGTGCGCCGGCCCTCAAAATCAAAGGCGTGCGTTGCCAAGATGCCGAGCACCATATACTCGGTAAAATGCGCGCACTTGCGAACAACAAAGTTGGTCACCCATTCATATGGAAGTCCCACGCCGTGCAGGAAACCGCGGATAGCTTCCATGACCGTCAGGCTCAGCGAGCCCGACCCCGAGCCGGGAACCAGCGAATTGCCCCAGATCAAGAGCGCCATCAGGCAGGTTACAACCGCCCATTTTCGATTGATCTTAACCATGCAGAAGTTATGCCTCCGCGCGGAGCGGCGCGAAGCTGGCGGTACCGCCCTCGATAACGCTCAAATAGGCACGGCCCGTACGCTTGGCGGTAGAGGACTGCAGGCGCTCGATCTCTTCCTCGAGGATCTGATTGACGCGCTCGTGACGACGATTTTCCATAATGCCGGCGGCAATAGCCTCGGCCCGCTCGATGCTCTCGCGCGAGATGCGGGCAGTATCCTCGGGGAACACAGCGCTGTGACGGCCGACATAGGCGGGGGCAGCAGGCTGAGGGGCAGCGACGGGAGCGGGGACTGCAACAGGAGCAGGCTCGTCAATCTCATCCAGAATCGCGGTGGCGGCGGCCCACATGTCCTCGTGGCCCGAGTAATCGGCCATGGGGACATCAACCTCGAGCGAGGCGTCCGGAAGGTCGCCGGTGTCGATGCGATCTTGGGCATCAATCGATGCGGTGATGGCTGCAGGCTCATCGAGGTCATCGAGATCGATGTCCGCGGCACCGGAGATGATAGGCATGCTGGCGAGGTTTGCGTTGTACGGCGCAGCCTCAGCCACCTGCTGCTGGGCAGGAGCGCCCCAAAGCGAGCTTTCGGCGGCACGGCGGGCGGCAACGGCCTCCTCGTCCGCGGCCATGGCTTCATCAACGTACGAATTGTCGGCAGAAGCGTTCGCGTCCGCCGAGGTAGCGCTGTAGGCGTTATTGGCTGCCGCGTTGGCGACGAGCGCCACGAAAGCCGCCGTGCTGCCCGCAGGGGCGGCCTGGGAGCCAGACACGGCGCGTGCCGCGGCGGCGATGTCGTCGCGATTGAAGGAGTCGGTCTGCCCGCCGTTGGTGAGCTCGTCGATGGCGACTTGATAGACGTCGCGCGAGTGTGCAGGGTCGCAGCTCACCGGCGAATCGTCGTCGAGCATACTGTCGATCATGGACCAAGCCTCGTCCTCGTCCATAGCATCTGCAGCTCGAGCGATGGTAGGGACACCATCATCGGCATGACGGCGCTGGAACGCACCAGTCAGGCCGGAAAGGAATGCCGAGGTAGACTGCTCCGCCTGAGCCTGAGAAGCAGAAGCCGCAGCGTAAGGAGTCGCATCCTGCTGCTGAGCTGGAATCGAGGCGGTCTTGAACTCGCTTTGATGCTGATTGAGATTGGCGGCACCGCCCATGGCATCGGGCTGGAATAGACGCTCTTCACGCTGCGCACGATACTCGGAGATACCCAGCGAGGCGGCATAGATACCCACGCCCGCCACTGCGCCCACGGCGAAGGGAACCGCACCCGCCACGACCGTCTCGTTCACCGACGAAAACGGCAGCGTCGCGGCATACATAACCACGGGAGCGGCAAGGCCGATCCCGCACGAAAGTCCGGCAAGGACTGCTCGTTGTGTTGCATCAGAAGAAGCCATGAGCTCTCCCCATCTTCCAGCACCCAAATCGCATCATTCAGTTGGCTGCGCGAGAGAAGATGAAGCGGGGTTATGCCCCAAAGCAACGGTATATGGTTCGTTTCATCTGCGTTTTCCGTCGCGAAGCTTAAAAGCTATTATGCGAAACCGCCCTGTCGATTGCAAGCGACGATGTCGGATTGAAACGGGAAACCTGCTGCTTGCAAGTCTTATGGTCAAAAATAAGTGCGAAGCGGCGATATAGAAAAGGGCCGAGGCTCAAAGCCCCGACCCTTTATCGCATTGATGATTAACGCTGCGTGTGGATTACAACCTAGAACGTCTGCTCGTAGTCGCTGTGCTTTTTGGCCGAACGCACCAGGAACTCCTGGTTGGTGTTGGTGCCCTTGAGACCCTTGATAAACGATGCGGCCGCGCGCTCGGTGTTGTTCATGCCGGCAAGAATGCGACGTAGACCAAAGACAAACGGACGCATCTGCTCGTCGACCAACAGGTCCTCGTTACGCGTACCGGAGGCAACGGGGTCGATAGCCGGGAAGATGCGGCGATCGGCTAGGTCGCGGTCGAGCTTAAGCTCCATGTTGCCGGTGCCCTTGAACTCCTCAAAGATGACCTCGTCCATCTTGGAACCGGTGTCGATGAGGGCAGAGGCCAGGATGGTGAGCGAGCCACCGTTCTCGATATTACGGGCTGCGCCCAGGAAGCGCTTGGGCGGATACAGGGCCGCCGAATCGACGCCGCCCGAAAGGATGCGGCCTGAGGCGGGCGCCGCCAAGTTGTAGGCGCGGGCAAGACGCGTGATGGAGTCGAGCACCACCACGACATCGCCGCCCAGCTCCACGATGCGCTTGGCGCGCTCGATGACGAGCTCTGCCACACGAGTGTGGTTGTCGGCGGGCATATCGAAGGTCGACGCCACAACCTCGCCCTTGATGGAACGCTGCATATCGGTAACCTCTTCGGGGCGCTCGTCGACGAGCAGGCAGATGAGGTGCACCTCGGGGTTGTTAATCGAGATAGACTGGCAGATCTTCTTGAGGATTGTGGTCTTGCCGGCCTTGGGCGGGGACACGATCAGGCCACGCTGACCCTTGCCGATCGGCGACACGATGTCGATGGCGCGACCGGTAATGGAGTCCTTGCCATGCTCCATGCGCAGCGGCTCGTTGGGATAGACCGGGGTGAGGTCACCGAACTTGGGGCGGTTGCGAATCTGCTCGGGGTCTAGACCGTTGACGGTCGTGATTTTGGCGAGGCCGGCGCGCTTGTCGCCGCCGCGCGAAGGACGAAGCGAGCCCTCGATGACGTCGCCCGTGCGCAGACGCGCGGAGCGGATGAGGTAGGCGGGAACGAAGGCGTCGTCGTTGGACTTCATGTAACCGTGGGCATGGATGATACCGGAGCTGTCCGGACGAATCTGCAGGATGCCCTTGATGTCGCGGAAGCCCTCGGCCTTCGCGGCGGTGACGTAGATTTCCTCGACGAGCTCGGCTTTCTTCTTGCCGGTCGTCTCGATCTCGAACTCTTTGGCCTTCTCGCGCAGTTCGGCGACCTTCATGGCAGCGAGCTCCTCACGCGAAAGCGTGGGCTCGGTGGGGGCGGCGTTGCGCTCCTTGTTGCGCTGTTTGCGATCGCGCTGGCGGTTGCGACGGTCGTTGTTGCGCTCGTCCTTGCGCTCATTGCGCTCGTCGTTGCGCTTGTGCTGGCGACGGTTGGGGCGAGCGCCGTCTTCGGCCTCGGCGGGCGCGGCGCCATCGGTTGCGGCGGCGTCGGCATTGGCCGCAGCGGCGTCATTGCCCTCGGCGCCGGAATCGACTTGCGCTTCGACATCAGCCTGCTGCTCGGACGCCTTGGCCTTAGCGGACTTCTTACGACCGCGCTTGGGCTTCTCGGACGCAGGCCGTTCGACGTCCTGGGGCTCGGCGGCATCAATCGATGCATCGACGGTCGTCTCGGCGGAATCCTCGGACGCACCCTTCTTGGCAGCCTTGGCCTTGGACGTGCGCTTAGCAGCAGTACGATGGCTGCGACCAGGACGGACATCGGCGGGAGCGGCCTCGGAAGTCGTAGCATCCTGGACGGGTGCGTCGGCGGCGGTTGCAGACTCGGCGGTCGCCGCAGCATCCCGAGCGGCTGCAGCTGCGGCTGCGGCCTTCTCTGCCTCGACGAAGGCCTTGGGCTTGCGACCGCGACGGTGCGGGCGCAAAGCCGGATCGACAACGGGAACTTCGCTGGCCTCGACAGGCGCAGCGGACTCAGCAGGCGATGCGCCCTCCCCTGCCGCGGAACGGACCGAAGCCTCAGTGAGCTCGGGAGTTACCTGATCGGCAACCTGCTCAGCCTTAGCAGCCGTGCGACGGCGCGTGCGCGGTGCCGGCTTCTCGGTCGGCTGGTCGGCGGCAGGGGTCTCGGTGGCGGCAGGCGTCTCGGGCACAGACGGAGCTGCAAGCTCGGTCAGAGCCGCGGCCTCGCGCTCGGCAGCACGACGGCGGGCGCGCACCACCTGAGCCTCGCTAATCTGCGCCAACGCACGTGCCTGCGCGACCTCATCGGAAATCGGCGCCGAGGAGTCAGCTGCAACGGTGCGCTTGGCGCGCGTCGTGCGCGTGGCACGGCGCTTGGGCTTGGTGACCTCCTCGCCGTCAGCGGCAGGCTTGATCGTGCGGCGCGTACGCTTGGGCTTTGCCGGAGCAGCCTCCTCACCAGTTGCAGGCACGGCCTTCTCAGCCGTTGCAGGCGTAGGCGTCGAAGCAGCCTTAGGCGTCTCAGGAGCCGAGGCATGCGCGGGCGCCGCGACCTGATCCGACACAACCGGTGCAGCGGGAGCGGCTTGCGTCGTCGTTATTTCGTTTTCTTGCTGTTGATCAGACACAGTGTTTGCTCAACTTTCTTTTCAAGCCCTGTGATCACATGCTCCCTGCATAAACCTTCAGGGCGGCTAAACAGTCTAGCTCCGTCAAATACCGACGGACATCATTGATCTGTATCGAGATATTTGCGTCATATACGCAGCGTTAGTGTAACACAACCGCAACCACCTGCAACTTAGTCATTGAGGACGTTCTTAAACGACTAGTCAAAAGGGACAATCTTTGGTTTAACACCCACAAATCTGACTGCCTCCGCCAAAACTATGGCGGTTTACTACGATGAATCGCTCAACCGCGACCACTCCGAAACTTGTTGAACTAAAACCGCAGGTAGATGCCTTGCACTTTTTAGCGAAAAGCCGGCGTGGTTGGCATTTCTCAATTCATCGTAGTAAACCGGCATAGTTTCGTATTTCCAGCAGCCCCAAATTCGTCAATACGCCGGCGTTTATGCAAAAAGCCCGACCTCCGCATGGAGATCGGGCTTATAGGGCTCAGCAAAGCCGAACCTACACGGTCAAACGATCCGTAGCTTACATCTGCTCGGGAGCGGAAACGCCAACGAGGGTGAGCACCAGGGCGAGCGTCACGCGGACGGCATCGCAAGCGGCCAGACGGGCGCGCGAAAGCTCGGGGTCGACGGGACGGCCCTCGCTCGGCAGCACCTGACAGGCAGCGTAGAAGCTGTGGAAGTCGCCGGCGAGTTCCTCGGCAAAGTGCGTCAGACGGAACGGGGCGCGGTCACGAGCGCAGCTGGCGATGAGGTCGGTGAGCTCGTTGAGCTTACGCGAAAGGGCGAGCTCGGTCGGGTCGGTCAGCAGCGAGTAATCGACGTTCTCACCGATGGCCTTGGCGGCGATGGCCTTCATGCCCATCTCGTCAGCCTGCTCGGGCGTAACGTCAGCGGCACGGCGCAGGATGGAGCACACGCGGGCGTGAGCGTACTGCACGTAGTACACCGGGTTGGAGTTGTCGCGCTTCTTGACGGCCTCAATATCGAAGTCGACCATCTGGTTGGAGCTCTTGGAGATGAGCGTGTAGCGAGCGGCATCGGAACCGACCTCGTCGACGAGCTCCTGAAGGGTCACCATGGTGCCCTTACGCTTGGACATACGGACGGGCTTGCCGTTGCGCAGCAGGTTGACGAGCTGGCCCAGCAGAACCTCAAACTTGCCGGGGTAACCCAGAGCGTCGCAGACGCAGCGGACGCGCTCGATGTAGCCGTGGTGGTCGGCGCCCCAGATGTCGATGACGTGGTCGACGCGCTGGAACTTATCCCAGTGATAGGCAACGTCGGAGGCGAAGTAGGTGTACTCGCCGTCGGACTTGATCAGGACGCGGTCCTTGTCATCGCCCAGGTCGGTGGAGCGGAACCACAGGGCGCCGTCCTTGGTATAGAGGTAGCCCATCTTGTCGAGCTTCTCAAAAGCGCGGTCGACGGCAGAGGTGCCGGCGGTCTCGCCCTCGGTGTCCTTCACGTACAGCGAACGCTCGGAGTACCAACGATCGAAGTCGCAGTTGACGGCATGGCAGAGGTCGCGCATGTTGTCGACCATCTTCACGTAGCCGCGCTCACGGAAGCTCTCCATGCGCTCCTGCGGATCGGCCTCGACCCACTTGTCGCCGTCGGTGCGCCAGAACTCGGCGGCCTCATCGATGATGTAGTCGCCGCCGTAGGAGTCCTTGCCCAGGGTCTCAGCAAAGTTGTCCTGGTACGGATGGGTCTCGGGATGCTCATCGTTCTCATCGGCAACGAAGGCGTCGCGGTCAGCGATCAGCAGCTTGTGAGCCTCGTCGATATCCACGCCCTGCTTGGCGATGATGTCGGCAAGCTGCATATAGCGCGTGCTGATGGAGTTGCCGAAGGTGTTCATCTGAGAGCCGTGGTCATTGATGTAGAACTCACGCTGGATGTCGTAACCGGCGTGATCCATAACGCGGCAGAGGGAGTCACCCAGAGCGGCCCAGCGGCCATGGCCGATGTGCATGGGGCCGACGGGGTTGGCGGAGACGAACTCGACCTGGGTCTTCAAGCCGCCACCGACGTTGGACTTAGCGAAGTCCATGCCCTTCTCGCGGGCCTCGCCAAAGATGGCATTCTTGACAGCGACGGAAAGGTAGAAGTTTATGAAGCCAGGGCCGGCGATCTCGACCTTCTCGATCGCGGGGTCCTCGGGCATATGGGCAACGACGGCCTCGGCGATCTTGCGCGGGGCACAGTGAGCCAGCTTGGCGGACTTCAGGGCCATGGTGGAGGTCCACTCGCCATGAGAAGTGTCAGCCGGTCGCTCGATGGCGCAATCGTCAAGTTCAAATGCGGAAAGGTCGCCGGCCTCCTGGGCCGCAGCAAGCGCAGCGCGTACCAGCTCTTCAATCTTCTCGGGCATAGGTCCTCCTTGTGTTAAAGCCCCCGAGCTCTTGGTCACTCGTAGGGCAAAAGCCAGAGTTTGTAGCACTCTATCACAAGCGGTAGCTACTGTCGCAGGGTAAAGCTAATAGATATTGCATATGCACAAAATTGACTACAGCTTGTATGGAGTCACTCAAAGAAGCCAGTCTGCCTGCAGATTATGCAGGCGTTGAAAATGCGTAAAGGTGTGAATGAGCTGCGTCTGTTATCGAATACTCTTACCTATCAGAGTTGTGTGCTTTTCCTGCATAAAGTAACGGTTTGCGCACGTCAGCGTGTTATTCTAGACATACGTAAATTCGTACAAGTTGGAGGTAGCATGTTCTCAATCGGTCAACACGTCATTCATCCGGGCCAGGGAGTCTGCACCGTCGTCGGTTTTAGGGACGACACACCGCAGCCCATGCTGCTGCTCGAGACCAAGCAGGGACATGCGCAGACGATCCTCATGTACCCCGTGGCGCAGGCCGACCGTTTGCACGCCGCCATCTCGCAGCAAGATGCCGAACACCTGCTGAGCCACTATGACGAGCTGGAGTGCGACACCTTTACCGAGCGCAACAGCTCGCTTGAGGAGACACACTTTAAGCAGCAGCTCAAGCTGGGCGCGCCCGAGACGGTCCGCGTGGCAAAGACCATGATGTACCGCATTCGCCAGGCCGAGGAAGCTGATAAAAAGCCCAGCTCCTACTACATGCGCGTACTCAAGGAAGCCAAGCGCCGCTCCATCGAGGAGTTCGCTGTGGCCTTGGGCGTCACCGAGGAGGCCGCCGAAGCCCGCCTAGCCCAAGCCGCCCTCAACTAACCCAACCGCGCCAAAACCACCACAAAGGGGACAGGCACCTTTGTGGTGGTTTTCTTGTTCTAGTAGTATTCATTCTTATCGATACCCACGAGCACAAGGAGTCTCCTATGGCAGAGCCGCTTACCGCCGGAATCACCCGCGACCGCGCGTTCGAACTGCTCAACGAGCACAACAAGGACCCGTTCCATATCACCCATGGCGAGACGGTCGAGGGCACTATGCGCTACTTTGCGCGCGAGTTCGACCCCGAGAACGAGGAGTTTTGGGGCATCGTCGGTCTGCTGCACGACCTGGATTGGGAGGAGCATGAGGACGACCCCATGAGCCACACCATCTATGCTGCCGAGATTCTTAAGGGCGAAGGTGCGTCTCCAGAGCTCATTCGCGCCATCCAGACGCACACGTCCGACTTCAACACCTCGCTGCCCAAGCCCGAGCTGCAGATGGAAAAGATCCTGTTTGCCTGCGATGAGCTCACCGGCCTGATCGGCGCTGCAGTCATCATGCGCCCGAGCAAGAGCGTTATGGACTTTACGACCAAGTCGCTCAAGAAGAAGTTCAAGGACAAGCGCTTTGCCGCCGGCTGCTCGCGCGACGTGATTTCGCAGGGCGCCGAGATGTTGGGCTGGGAGCTCCCCGAGCTCTTTGACCGCACCATCGCGGCCATGCAGTCCTTCGCCCCCGACCGCGATACCTTCCAGGCCTAACCGCCCACGCCACCTAAAACCACCACAAAGGGGAAAGGCACCTTTGTGGTGGTTTTTCTTGCACGGGCGTTAGGGGCGGACCTGGCCGGTGCCGCGGAGCTTGTATTTGTAGGTGGTGAGGGCCTCGGCGGCGAAGGGGCCGCGGGCGTGGAGCTTTTGGGTCGAGATGCCGATCTCGGCGCCCAGGCCAAACTCGCCGCCGTCAGTGAAGCGCGTGCTGGCGTTGGCGTACACGGCCGAGGCATCGACCGCATCCAGGAAGCGCTCGCAAGCGTCCGTGTCCTCGGCAACGATGGCCTCGGAGTGCATCGTGCCGTAGCGATTGATGTGTGCGATGGCCTGGTCCTCGTTTGCCACGACCTTCACGCTCATCTCGAGCGCCAGGTACTCGCGACCCCAGTCCTCCTCAGTCGCGGCGACGTAGTCATCGCCCTCCACAAAGCCGGCGTCGGCGCACGCGGCGCACGTGGCCTCGTCGCCGTGAATGAGCACGCCGTGATCGTGCAGCACGGCAACGACCGCAGGCAAAAACGCATCGGCCACAGCATGGTCGACCAGCAGCGACTCGGCGGCATTGCACACGCCTACGCGCTGGGTCTTGGCATTAACGATAATGTTGAGCGCCTTATCAAAGTCGGCGGATTCATGCACGTAGATGTGGCAGTTGCCCGTGCCCGTCTCAATCACCGGCACAAGCGACTCGCGCACGCAGCGCTGGATCAGGCCTGCACCGCCGCGCGGAATGAGTACGTCGACAATGCCGCGGAGCTTCATGAGCTCGCCAGTGGCCTCGCGGTCGGTGGACTCGATCATCGACACGGCCTCGCGCGGGAAGCCCTTGGCCTCGAGCGCATCGGCCAGCAGCTCGGCGATCATGGCACACGAGTGATAGGCCAGCGAGCCGCCGCGCAGAATACAGGCGTTGCCGGTACGGATGCAGATGCCTGCGGCGTCGGCCGTCACGTTGGGGCGCGCCTCGTAGACCATAGCGACCAGGCCCAGCGGCACACTCACACGGGTCAGGTCCACGCCGCTTGCAAGCACGCGGTGGTCGAGCACGCGGCCCACGGGATCGGGCAGCTCGGCGAGCTTTTCCAGGCCGGCGGCCATGCCCTCGACACGCTCGGGCGTCAGCAGCAGGCGATCGAGCAGTCCGGCCGAAGTACCCGCATCGCGCGCGGCGGACATATCGAGCTCGTTGGCGGCAACGATGGAGTCGACACCGTTGCGCAGTGCTGCGGCCATGGCGCGCACGGCCTCCTGACGCTGCTCATCGCTCGCCGTGGCAAGCGAGGCCGACGCTGCCTTGGCGGCAACGGCAAGATCGTGGACATACGTGGCTATATCGACCGACATGGGCGGCCCTTTCTCCTAGAAGTTTGCAACCATGGTAGCCGATTTGCGCATGGCCTCGCCCGCGGCGGTAGAATTGGTCAACCCGAAACACCGCAACGAACGGAAGACTCACATGGCCCTCATCACTTCGTACCACGTCCCCGGCCTTTACGTCGAGGACCACAGCATCGACGTCCCCCTTGACTGGCGCGGCCTGGAGCCGATGCTCCTGGCCGTCGGCAGCACCATGCGCCGCGGCGCTATGCCGGCACCCATCGCCGGCGCGCCCGAGAGCATCAAGCTCTTCTACCGCGTGGTTTGCGCGCCCGACCGCATCAACGACGATCTGCCACTGCTCCTGTTTTTGCAGGGCGGCCCCGGCGGCGAGAGCCCGCGTCCGCTGTCACCCACAAGCGACGGCTGGATCGAGGAGGCCGTCAAGCACTTCCGCGTGGTCCTTCCCGACCAGCGCGGCACCGGACGCAGTAGCTGCGTGGACGGACGCACGATCAAGGCACTGGGTGATCGCGCAACGGCCGCCGGCGCCGATACAGCACGCTCGCAGGCGGATTTCCTCAAGCGCCATCTTGCCAGCTCCATCGTGCGCGATTTTGAGTACCTGCGCCTAGTGGGCTTTGGCGGCAAGCCCTGGGTTACGCTCGGCCAGAGCTACGGCGGCTTTTTGACGCTGAGCTATCTGTCGCTCTTCCCCGAGGGCGTGGCGGCAAGCTTTACTTGCGGCGGAATTCCCCACGTGCCGGCGAGCGCAAGCGAGGTCTACGCGCACACCTTCCCGCGCATGGCCGCCAAGACGCAGCAGTATTATGACCGCTACCCCGCCGACGTCGAGCGCGTGGCAGCCCTGGCCGATGCGCTCGAGGAACAGAAGCCCGTGCTGCCCGACGGCTCGCCGATGACGGTCGAGCGCCTACAGCTCATGGGCAGCGACTTTGGCATGAAGCCGAGCTTTGAGCGCATGCATTGGATTATCGATCACGCTTTTGTTGATGGCGACGGCACGCTGACCTGCGACGCCTCGGTATCTGACAACTTTTTGATGCGCGCCTTCGAGCGCACCAACACGCGTACAAACCCGCTGTACTGGACGCTACAGGAGTTCATCTACGCCGACGGCGACACCATGCCCATTCGCTGGGCCGCGGCAGAGGAGAAGGCCCATCGTGCCGAGTTCGACACGCTCGCGCGCCCGCTCATGTTTACCGGCGAGGCCATGTTCCCGTGGATGTTCGAGCAGATGCCCGAGCTCAAGCCCTTCAAGCCCGCCATGGACCTGCTGATGGAAGACACCAGCTGGGACAAGATCTACGACCCGCAGCGACTGGCGTGCAACGAGGTGCCCCTGCAGGCCGCGGTGTATTTCGACGACATGTACGTGGATTCGGGCCTGCAGCTTGATACGCTCAGCCGCGTGGGCAACTCGCATGCCTGGGTGACCAACGAGTTCGAGCACGACGGCCTGCACGGCAGCGTGGTATTCAAGCACCTCTTCGACGAGGCCCTCAACCGCGGAGACCTGCGCCGGATCTTCTAGCTAATGAGTGTCCCAAAGTGCCGGCACATAAGGAACGTCCCCAAGTGCCGGCACGAAAAAGACAGCGCTGCGGGAAACGATCCGCAGCGCTGTCTTTCTTTATGCAAATACGATCAAGTTATCCCTGTGTATCGCCGGCTTCTCGGCCAGGTTAGCGAGCAGGCGGTTGCTGGCGATCTGGTCCTGACGGCGTCCGGCGGCGAGCTCCAACACGTCCGAATCGGCCTCGGCGATACCGCGGGCGACGACCATACCGCTCGGATCGCACACATCGAGCACATCGCCCTCGGCAAACTGGCCATCGACCTCGCGAATACCCACCGCAAGCAAGGAAGAGCCACGGCTAACCAGCGCCTTCGCAGCACCATCATCAACCGTCACCGACCCATGTGCCTTGTCGCCCAGCGCGATCCACAGCTTGCGGGGTGCGATGTCCAGACGCTCCGCCGGCGGATCGAACAGCGTGCCCACGCTCTCGCCGCGGGCGAGGCGCACGAGCGCATCGGGCTCCTCGCCCGAGCAAATCACGCTCTGAATGCCCGCCGTCATCAGGATGCGGCTCGCGCGGATCTTGGTAATCATGCCGCCCGTGCCCACCGATGTGGAAGAATCGCCCGCCGAGGCAATAATCTTGGCATCGATCTTATGCACGACAGGAACAAACTCGGCCGTGGGGTCCTCATGCGGATTGGCAGTATAGAGACCATCGATGTCCGAGAGCGTCACGCACAGATCGGCAGATACCAGGCAGCTCACGAGCGCCGCCAGTGTGTCGTTGTCGCCAAACTTGATCTCGTCGACGGTAACGGTGTCGTTCTCGTTGACGACCGGCACCACGCCCAGCTCCACCAGACGCAGCAGGGCGTCGCGCGCGTGCAGGTAGGACGTGCGGCGGGCCGTATCGTGGCGCGTGAGCAGCACGAGCGAGGTGAGCAGGTCGCGCGCATGAAACTCCTCGTCGTAGGCCGACGAGATGATGCACTGACCAGCCGAGGCGCAGGCCTGCAGGCTCGGCAGGTCGCCGACCGGCTTGCGGTCGAAGCCCAGCACGGGATAGCCACAGGCGATAGCACCCGAGCTCACCACGACCAGGCGCCAGCCGAGCTTGCGCAGGGCTGCGGCCTGATCGGCAAGCCCGCCGATAAAGGCGCGGTTGACCTTGCCGTCGGCGCCCACCACCGTGGACGAACCGATCTTTACCACCATCGTTTTATAAGAAGTCGTCATACGTCAAACCAATCAACTGTTCAGCGAACCGGCGAGCTGGCGGCCGAGGGAACGCGATTCGCCCCTACCGCCCAAGTCCATTAGTGAGCCCAGGGAAAGGCAGAAGCCGCGGCCATGTTCTTGCGCACGAGCTCGTCGCGCACCTGTGCCAGGCCCTGCTCCATGCCCACCACATAGGTCTGCGGGTACAGGAAGCGCTTGTAGACCGGATCCAGATGGTCAAGCGCCCAGGCGCAACGCTCGCGTGCATCCTCGATACTCTCGCGCGGGACAGCAGCGCTGCCATCGCGCACGATCGGTACCAGCAGTTCGCGATACTCAAGCTCCGACACATCGGTCACCAGGGCGGCATCGTTCACGGCCACGAGGGTATTGCCGCGCGCGGCGCCCTCCCCCGCCAGATGGTCCTCGTCATAGATCATGTCGCAGATCGGGCCGCCAAAGCCGTCGTAATAGCGGCGCACGCGCTGCACGCCCGGGATCGTGCGCTTGTAGGGCTGCTCGGAGAGCTTAACCACCGGCGTCCAAGGGTCCGCCTCGCTCGCACGGCGGGCGGAAAGCTTGTACACGCCGCCCAGCGCCGGCTGGTCATAGCAGGTCGCGAGCTTGGTACCCACGCCAAAGCTATCGATGGGCGCACCCTGGTCGAGCAGCGACTGGATCGTGTACTCGTCCAGGTCGTTAGACACCGAGATCCCCACATAGGGCAGGCCCTCGGCATCAAAACGGCCGCGAACATACTTGGAGAGCTTGGCAAGGTCGCCCGAGTCGATGCGAATAGCCGACAGGCGCTCGCCCGCCGCCTCCATCTCCTTGGCAACCGTAATGGCATGCTCGCAGCCCTCACGCACATCGTAGGTGTCGATGAGCAGCGTGCAGTTCTTGGGGCTCGACTTGGCAAAGGCACGGAAGGCCTCGAGCTCGGAGTCGAAGCTCATCACCCAGCTGTGCGCATGCGTGCCAAAGACGGGAATACCGTAGCGGCGACCGGCGAGCACATTGGACGTAGAGGAACAGCCGGCAACGTAGCTCGCGCGAGCGACGGCCAGGCCGCCATCGGGGCCTTGAGCGCGGCGCAGGCCAAACTCGGCCACGGGACGGCCGTCCGCCGCCAGCACCACGCGCGCCGTCTTGGTGGCAACAAGTGTCTGGAAGCCGACGATGTTGAGCAGCGCTGTCTCGAGCAGCTGGCACTCCAGCGCGGGGCCGGTGACGCGCACCATGGGCTCGCGTGGAAAGACGAGCTCGCCCTCGGGGACGGCGTCGATGTTTACATGCGCACGAAAATCGCGCAGGTAATCAAGGAATCCAGGCTTGAACATCGCGCCGCCGGCCGGGGCCTGGAGCGAGGCGAGGTAGTCGATGTCCTCGGGCGTAAAGCGCAGGTTCTCGACCAGCTCGGGCAGCTCGGCGGTACCGCACATGACGGCGTAGGCGCTACCAAAGGGATGGTCGCGGTAAAACGCGGTAAAACAACCCTGCTCATTGGCCTTGCCGCTCTCCCACAGGCCCTGGGCCATAGTGAGCTCGTACAAATCGGTGAGCATTGCAATGTCGGTGGGATGCGAGATGTCGGTCAAAGCCATGGGGCGACCTTTCGGATGCGTTGTGCAGAAGTTGAGGGTTGGACAAGGACAGAGTGTTCAGGCATGGCGCCCAGCGCGAACAGATTAGTGCAGGCCCATGCTGCCCGTGATCGTGTAGACCATAAAGACGATAAACGCGATGAGGGCGAGCACGATGATGATCTTTTGAGCCGGAGCCATACCGGGGATCTCATTCTCGCCCGCAGGCTCCTTGGAGGTGACCATGCGCTGGGCAAAGGTCATCTCGTCACGGCTCGGCGTGGGCTCGGCGGGCTTGGGGCGGGCGGCCTTTTTAGGCTGAGGTTTGGGCGCGGCAGGCGCAGGCTTCGCGGCGGCGGGCCTGGGCGCGGGCGCGGGCTTGGGTGCGGGCACGGGCTTGCGCTCGGATGCGGCGTTCGCGGCGGCCTCCTCGGCCTTCGCACGCTCGGCACGCAGGGCAGCCAGCTCCTCACGCTCGCGACGGGCCTCTTCCCGAGCCTCGCGGCGGGCCTTCTCAGCGCGGAGCTCTTCCAACTCGGCGCGCTCCTCGTCGGACAATGGTTGGGACTCAAGCTCGGCCATGGTATAGCCCTTTCTTTTAAAAAAAGCCGCCGACACAATGTCAGCGGCTTATCAAATCCAAGGGTGGAGACGAAGGGAGTCGAACCCTCGGCCTCTGCCATGCGACGGCAGCGCTCTCCCAACTGAGCTACGTCCCCAGGACAAGTCGATATTTTACCTACGACTCGCCAACTGTCAACGCCCAATAACCAGTCTTTTTGGGGCGCGGCTATTTTGGCAACTTTTCGAACAGGCGATCCGCTCGATGATTTTTTATCCCCGTCCCAGAAAAATCATCGACGAACGCACTACTTTGCGCTGGTAAGAACACCGGTGGTGTCGAAGGCCGGGGTGAAGCTCTCGTCTACCGCGCCGCCCTCTTGCCAGAACATCGTCGTAAAACCCAGGTCGTCGGCATGGTCGAGCACCTGCTCGTACTCCTCACGCGTCACGGCGCGTGCCAGGTCGCCGCCCTGCTCGCGCATGAGCGCATTGGGCGTGTACTGGTTCATAACCGAGATCGGCACGTCGCCCACCGTCTGCCACACCAGGTCCAGCACGCGACACGAATCGTCTGCATGCCCCGGAAGCACCAGGTGACGCACGATCATGCCACGCTTCATAAGCCCGTCCTCGTCCACCAACTCTCCCCCGCGGCGCTCGATCTCGCGCGCCATCTGGGCCAGACCCGACACGGCCACACGCGGGTAATCCTTTATATGGGAGAGCGACTGCGCAAGCCCGGCATCGGCATATTTAAAGTCGGTGAGCCACACATCGACCAGGTCGCCCAGCGCCGCCACGGCACTCGCGCGCTCGTAACCACTCGTGTTGTAGACGATTGGGATAACCAGTCCGCGCGCCCGTGCCGCGGCAATCGCGGCAGGCAACAGGTGCGCATAGTGCGTCGCCGTCACCAAATTGATGTTGTTGGCACCCTGGTCCTGCAGTTCCAGCATAATCTCGACCAGGCGCTCAGGCGAAATCTCAAGGCCAAAATTGCCGGTCGAGATCTCGTGGTTCTGGCAGTAGATACATTTGAGCGAGCAGCCGCTAAAGAAGATCGTGCCCGAACCGGCCTCGCCCGAGATAGGCGGCTCCTCCCATATATGAAGCGCGGCGCGGGCCACCTTGAGCGTGTCGTTAGCACCGCAGACGCCGTGCGCGCCCTCATCGCGCGCCGCACCGCAACGGCGCGGACACAAATGGCAGGCGGGCGAAAAAAGTTCGGTCAACGACGTCGGCATAAAACCATGCTCCAAAACAACGATTCAGCAGCTCAAACGTAAAGGGATCAACCCCACAGACGGCTCGAGCCCAAGGCGCCGTAATCGTCCGACACGATTTTTGTAATGTCAAGACTGGAATCGATAAAGTGCCGCTTTATGATGTAGGTATTCCGCCCCCCGCGGAGCAACTGGGTGAACCGTCGCGTTTATTTAGGGAGCCCACACAGTCGTACCTAGTACAGGTATCCTTCGTTGTTAAGGACGCTGGAACAGTCGATGAGGGCACCCACCTGTTTTAGGTGGGTTCATTTTCGTAACGTGGGGGGTGGTTTTCTTTTGCCGAAAATCACCATTACAGTCCATATGGATCCCCGCCGGCATCCCGACAAGCCATCGACAACATCCCAATATCTGGTAAGCGCGTGATTATCGCTGCGTGCAATTCCATGCACCCCCCTTGGTCGAGTATTATGGTTCAGCTATGCCCTTTGCGCATGGCGTTCTTCTGACCTTTTCCTTCGACGCTTGGCGGTTTTTAGATTCATGGCTTCATCCCCGAGCTACATACCGTACCTATGCGTGGCAGCGGCGGCCTTTATCACGACCTTCCTCGCGGTGCCCCTGGTCAAGCGCTTGGCAATTAAGCTCGATGCCGTCGACTATCCTTCTAAGCGCCGCATCAACACCAAGCCCATCCCACGTTTGGGCGGAGCGGCGGTGTTTTTGGGCCTGGTCGTTGCCTGCATTGTGCAAATCCTAGGCACCTGGTACCTAGGCTGGCCACCCGTCCTGGTGCCGCACCCGCGCCTTCACATTAGCTATCCCATGCTGGCGCTCTCCTTTACCGTCATCTTTGCGACCGGCGCTATCGACGACGTCTTCCAGCTCACGCCCAAGCAAAAGCTGGCCGGACAAGTCCTCGCCGCGCTTATCGCCTGTATCGGCGGCCTAAAAATCGGCGTCATCGTCAACCCGTTTGCCCCCGGCGAGATCATGCTCGGATGGCTCGTCTACCCCATCACCGTGATCTATCTGGTGGCATTCACCAACATCATTAACCTCATCGACGGCCTCGACGGCTTGGCCACGGGCATCTGCGGCATCGCGTCATTCACCATGTTCTCGATGGCCGTGCTCTCGGGCCGCATCGACGCCGCCGCGCTCTCTATTGCGCTCTTTGGCGCCTGTCTAGCCTTTTTGCACTACAACTTCAACCCCGCAAGCATCTTCTTGGGCGACTCGGGGTCGCTGCTGCTGGGCTTTGCGCTGGGCTCCATCTCGCTGCTCAACGTGAGCCGCACCGCCGCACTCACCTCGCTTATCATCCCGCTCATCGTTGCCGGCGTGCCCATCATCGACACGTTTAGCGCCATTGTGCGCCGCAAGCGCGCCCACATTAGCATCGGGCAGGCCGACAAGGGCCACATCCACCACCGCCTGATCCAAGAAGGCTACAACCAAAAACAGGCCGTGCTGCTCATCTATGCCTGGTGCATCATGCTTTCGGCCGGCGCCGCCGCGATTAACCAGGTCGAGGTGCCCATGCGCGTGCCCATCTTTACCGTGCTCGCCATTGGCTCGGCGGCCTTTGCCAAGCATCTACATCTGTTTGAGCCCGTGCTGCGCCACCATTACAACAAGCGCACGCACGAGGACGAGCTCGTCACCCCCGACGACCCCGCCTTTAAGCAGGAGGAGCAGGCAGCCGAGGAGCGCAAAGAAGAGCGCCACCACAAGCTCTAGGGCAAGCTGCCGAGGATGTGCCAAGGCACCGTTGGCCAAGCGCGGCCGCGCCGCGCCCATCGCACAAGCCACCCCTCTCCCGCCCCTCGCCTACTT
>USPC01000006.1 GCA_900556605.1 uncultured Collinsella sp.
CCGTACGCTTGA
This sequence comes from uncultured Collinsella sp., assembly GCA_900556605.1. Lineage (GTDB taxonomy): Bacteria > Actinomycetota > Coriobacteriia > Coriobacteriales > Coriobacteriaceae > Collinsella. The sequence goes on from USPC01000006.1 coordinate 13, forward strand.
ACTGAGAAGGGGGAGGCCTCGCGGCCTCCCCCTTTTTTGCGTTGTATATACGTTGTACTTTGGGACCTAGCTCCCCCGTATGTGCTCTTACTGTTTGGCTGTATTTTGAGTCCATCTAGTGTATTTGAGCGATAATTACTCGCATTGGCGTTAGGGAGGGCTTGATGTTTACCGTATTTGTCTTGGGCAATATTGCTTCGGGTAAGTCAACTGCCTGCCGCTATTTCGAATCTCGTGGCGCTATGCTTATCGATCTGGATGAGCTTGCAAAATCGCTGTATGTGCCGGGCTCTGATATCGTCAATACACTCGCGGATGAATTCGGTTGGGACATTTTGGATGAGGAAGGCGGCATTCGCCGCGGCATCCTCGCTTCTCGAGCTTTCGCTTCTCCTGATTCGGTCGCACGGCTCAATGACATCGTGCATCCCATTCTGATTGAACAGCTTTCGCTTAGGATTCTCGATCCGGTTTGTTGTACGGTTTCATCTCCCCGTTATCCTTTTGCGGTGGTCGAGGTTTCTGCTCCGACTGGTTTTGAGGATGCATTTGGCTTGGCTGATGAAATTTTGGTCATCAGCGCCCCTTTGTCAGTTCGTCGCGAGCGCGCTATTCAACGTGGCATGGAGCCATCTGATTTTGATGCCCGTTCTGCTTGCCAGCCCGAAGAGTCTGCGCTGTGCAATCTCGCTACAACTGTGATTGACAATGCGGCAGACGATAACTCGCTCTTTGAACAACTGGACGCATGGCTTTCGCGCCATGGGTTCGGGGATGTAGCGGATAAGGAGGAGGCCGATGCCTAAGACACGTTTCCTTACGTGGTATCGCCTTATACCGCTGGCTGCCGTTTTTGCCTTCGGCCTTATCTCATTCGTTTACTCATATGCTCCTGCCGCTTTCTTTAAGCCGCTGTATCCGATTGACTACGAGGCGTATGTAAAGCAATCCAGTATTTCGCATAATCTGGATCCGTATCTGGTGTGCGCTGTCGTTAAGTCTGAATCGAATTGGGATCCCGAGGCCGAGTCGAATCAGGGTGCTCAGGGATTGATGCAGCTGATGCCCGAGACTGCCCAGGATATGATCGCCAAGGGCCTTGTCGACGGTGGCGAGTATTCGGCCGACAACCTTAACGATCCGGCTACGAATATCGAGTTTGGCTGTGCGTATCTTTCGTATCTTCTAGCGTATTTTAACGGGGCGACTGACAGTGCCATTGCCGCCTATAACGCCGGCATGGGCAATGTCGACGGATGGGCGCAGCAGAGTACGTCGCTTCATAATGCAATCACCTTTCCCGAGACGCAGGCGTATCTGATTCGTGTCAATAATGCCTGGGTTCGCTACAAAACCCTCTATCCCGATCGGTTCGTATAGGACTATGCCTGCCGCCTGCGTATACTGCAGATATATGAGTTAGGAGTATCCATGGCGGAATTTGAAGTAGAACGCGTTGGTGGTGAACTTAAGCGCTTTGGCGTTGAAGGCTCTGACGTGCCGTTTAAGGTCGTGTCTCCCTATGACCCTGCAGGCTCTCAGCCTAAAGCCATTGAGTCGCTTGTGCAGGGTGTGAGGGACGGAGACCGCTATCAGGTTTTGCTGGGCGTGACTGGTTCGGGCAAGACCTTCACGATGGCAAAGACTATTGAGGCCCTGGGAAAGCCGACGCTGGTCATGGCTCCGAATAAAACGCTCGCCGCTCAGCTTGCGAGCGAGCTCAAAGAGTTCTTTCCCAACAACGCTGTGGTCTACTTCGTCTCGTACTACGACTACTATCAGCCCGAGGCGTATGTGCCGCAAAGCGATACATATATCGAGAAAGACTCCTCGATTAACGAAGAGGTTGAGATGCTGCGACATCAGGCGACCGCATCGCTGCTCTCTCGACGCGATGTGATCGTTGTCGCATCGGTCTCGTGTATCTATGGCATTGGCTCTCCTGAGGACTATGCAGGTCTGGCTCCAAACGTCGACAAGAAGGTGCCGCTCGAGCGCGATGACTTTATCCATGCACTTATCGACATTCAATATGATCGCAATGACTATGACCTGGCACGCGGCACGTTCCGCGTGCGCGGCGATGTTGTCGACGTGTATCCGCCTTATGCCGAGCATCCGTTGCGGTTTGAGTTCTTTGGCGACGAGGTCGAGCTGATTGCCGAGATCGATGAGGTCACCGGTGAGATGCTTCGTGAGTACGAGGCCATCCCTGTATGGCCGGCATCGCACTACGTGACCGAGAAGCCGAAGGTCAAGGCGGCTCTGAAATCGATCAGCGAAGAGTGCGAGAAGCGCGTGGCGGAGCTCAAGGCGACCGACAAGTTGCTCGAGGCGCAGCGTCTGCAGCAGCGCACCGATTATGATCTTGAGATGCTCGAGACGATGGGCTTTTGCAACGGCATCGAGAACTACTCGCGTCATCTGGACGGTCGCAAGCCGGGTGAGCCGCCGTTTACCCTAATCGATTACTTTCCCAAGGATATGCTCTGCATCATCGATGAGAGCCATGTGACGGTGCCGCAGATTCGCGGCATGCACGAAGGTGACCGCTCGCGTAAGGTGACGCTGGTGGAACACGGTTTTCGCCTGCCCTCGGCGCTCGATAACCGCCCGCTTCGTTTCGATGAGTTTGAGGCAAGGATACCCCAGTTTATCTATGTTTCGGCCACGCCGGGCGACTACGAGCTGCGGGTGAGCCAAAACGATGTGGAGCAGATTATTCGTCCGACTGGCCTGCTCGACCCCAAGATTGACGTGCGTCCAGTTCGCGGCCAGATTGACGATCTTGAGGACGAGATTCGCGAGCGCGTTGCCCGCAAGGAGCGCGTGCTGGTGACCACGTTGACCAAGCGCATGGCCGAGGACCTGACCGACCATCTGCTCGACGCAGGCATTAAGGTCAATTACATGCACTCTGATACGGCGACAATGGACCGTGTCGAGATCCTGCGAACGCTGCGCGAGGGCAAGATCGATGTTCTCGTTGGCATCAACCTGCTTCGCGAGGGCTTGGATCTCCCCGAGGTCTCACTGGTGGCAATTCTCGATGCCGATAAGGAAGGCTTCTTGCGCAACCGCCGTTCGCTGATTCAGACGATTGGCCGTGCGGCCCGTAACGCCGATGGTGAAGTCATCATGTATGCAGACGTTGTGACCGATTCGATGAAAGAGGCCATCGAGGAGACGCAGCGCCGTCGCGAGATTCAGATGGCATATAACGAAGAACATGGCATTGTGCCCAAGACAGTGCGCAAGGCCATCAACGACATCTCAAGTTTTATTGCCGAGGCCGAAAAAACTGTGGGCTCCAAGGGACGCTCGAAGGGCGACTCTCTTGGCCATGGCGCATTCTATACGCCCGATGAGTCGGGCGAGGGCGGTGTGCCGGAAACGGTGGCGCCCGAGCAGACACTTGCGGAGCAGTTGGAAGAACTGCCGCATGACGAGCTTGTGCGGATCGTCGAAACCATGGAAGAGGATATGCGTAACGCTTCTGCCGCTATGGACTTTGAGGAGGCGGCGCGCCTGCGCGATGCCGTCGTTCAGATTCGGGCGATGCTCGAGGGTGCGTCTGAGGACGAGACGATCGAGCGCTTACGCTCGCAGGCCCGCAAGGGTTCCACGTTCGCATCGGGCAGAAAACGCCAGGGTGCACGGTTTAAGAAATAGCGAACAGGCCCCGAGTTCCCTGTGGAGCTCGGGGCCTGTGTCTTTTGCGCGCTGGAATTCGTGCGTTAGAGGTCCGCGATCAGGGCTTCGGCACAACGGATGCCGTCGGTGGCCGCGCTCATGATGCCGCCGGCATATCCAGCTCCCTCACCACAAGGGTAGAGGCCCGGGGTCGACACGGCATGGCACGTTCGGTCTCGGGTGACAGTGACCGGTGAGCTCGAACGAGTCTCCACGCCGGTAAGAACGGCATCGGGACGGTCGTAGCCTCGTAGCTTTTTTCCGAGTAGGGGAAGTCCCAGGCGGAGCGACTCGACGATATGCTGCGGCAGGGCTTCGTCAATTGTCGTCCAGGTCACACCGAGCGGATAGGTGGGCTTTACCTTTCCGGGCGCCTTGCTGGCGCGTCCTGCGAGGAAATCTCCGACGAGTTGTGCCGGTGCGTTCCAGTTGGAACCGCCCAGGCGATAGGCGGCCGCCTCGCAGGCGCGCTGGAGCTCGATGCCGGCGAGCGGGTCATCGTTAGGAAGGTCCTCAGGCGTGACGTTAACGAGCAGGGCGGCGTTTGCGTTGCGTCCGTCGCGGGCATTGAGGCTGGCGCCGTTGACGCACAGGTGGCCCTGCTCGGAAGAGGCGGCGACAACCTGCCCGCCGGGGCACATGCAAAACGAGAACACGCTGCGGCCGTTGGGAAGATGGGCGACGAGCTTGTAGGGGGCTGCTCCGAGGGCAGGATGTCCCGCCAAGGCTCCATATTGGGCTCGGTCGATGTCGCGCTGCGGATGCTCGATGCGAACGCCCATGGCAAAGGTCTTTTGTGCGAGGGCCACGTTGTGGTCCTTAAGGAGCTCAAAAATATCGCGAGCAGAATGCCCACAGGCGAGGATGAGGTGCTTTGTTTCGATTGGCTCGTAAGCGGCGTCTTGGGACGATTGGACATCGATACCGGTGATGGCGCCAGACGCGTCGGTGCGAATGTCGACGAGCTTCGTTCGATAACGGACGACACCTCCGAGCTGCTCGGTGCGCTGGGATATAGCGGTGACAACCTTGGGAAGGATGTCGGAGCCAATGTGCGGCTTGGCATCCCACAGAATATCGCGGGGCGCACCCGCCTCGACGAAGGTTTCGAGGATAAGGCGATGGGCGGGATTTTTTGTTCCCGTATTGAGCTTGCCGTCCGAGAAGGTCCCCGCGCCGCCCAGACCAAACTGAATATTGCTCTCGGGGTCGAGGATGCGCTCCTTTAGAAAGAGGTCGATCGCCTGCGAGCGGCGAAATGCCGGGTCGCCGCGCTCGATAAGCAAGGGCTTAAGACCTGCTTCGGCGAGCGTGAGCGCAGCGAAAAGGCCGGCGCATCCGGCGCCGACAACGACGGGGCGCTCTTTGGATGCGTCGGAAATGGGGGAGGGGAATGAAGGCTCATCGTCTTCTATCGCGCGTACGAGCGAGCGGTCACGTTCGGAAACGCTGTCGACCGCTTCTCGCTCGAGGTGGGGACTGGTCAGCTCAACACGAAAGCTCAGGATAAAATGGACGTCTCGTTTTTTGCGAGCGTCGATTGACTTGCGGTGGAGCTCGATGGACTTGATCTCGGAGTCTTTGCAACGTAGGACGCGCTTGGCGACTCGCTTGCCAACAATGAGGCAGGCATTTTCATCGCCGGCTTCATCGAGCGAAGCGTTGACTTGGGTGATTTCGATCATCGAGGTCTCCTTAGAGGCAAGAAAGAGGCCGTCCGGTATCCCAGACGGCCCGAATGCGTTTTTGATTATAGACTGCGCGGCTACAGGCTGCTTGCAGCGCGAATGCCCGAGAGCCATGCCCACGCAAGGTTAAAGCCTCCGCAATCGGCGTCGATGTCGAGCGCTTCGCCGCAGACGTAAAGCGGGGCGTCGACAACGCTGCGCGCGCGTAGACTGGGTGTTGAGATACTCTCGACAGATACGCCACCACGCGTGACCTGTGCCGAGCGCTCCTCGGCTGTTCCCTCGACGAGCAACTTAAAGTGCTTGAGGATCGAGACCAGGTGGATGACATCGTTGGAGCCTGGATGGCACTGCTCGAACGCCGTGCAGACGACGCGGGAGAGTTGCGGGGCGAGCATGCCGTCGAGCCAACGGGGATCGCGGGGCGAAAAGCCGCCGAGCAGCTCAACGCGCCGGTTGAGCATATCGAGCAGCTCGTCTTTGGAGAGGTCGGGGAAAACGTCGAGCAGGATCGTATCACCGCGCTGGATACGACGGGAGAGGTTGAAGACAGCGACGCCCGAGATGCCGAAGGCTCGAAACAGGACTTCACCGTCTTCGTGCCAGAGCTCATTATGATTGCGGGCGAGCGTCAAGCGGGCGCGGACGCGCAGGCCGTCCAACGTCTTGAGTGCCGCCCGATCGCCGACGACCGTTGCCGATACGGGGCAGAGGATGGGGCGCAGCGAAGTGAGGGGGAGGCTAAACGTATCGGCGATACCGGTGGGGTTGCCACCCGTGGCGATAATTACGGCATGTGCCTCCAGGGCCTCGTTCTTGCGAGGGACATCGGCGAGCGCTTTCCGAAGCGAGCGGAGCTCCGATTTTCGGTCGTCATGCTTTTTTGCCTTGAGTGCCCGCGCTGGACGGTCTATTTGGAGTGTCCAGCCTTCGGAAGCTTTGTGCGCCGAGGCAACGTTGGCTCCGCAGATTAAGGTGATACCTAGGCGGTCGCAAACGTTGAGAAGCGCGTCGCGCACCGATTCTGCGCGAAGGGAGCGCGGGTATAGCCGGCCTTCCTCAGAGGTTGTCATGATGCCCAGCGAGGAGAAGAAACCCATAAGCTCTTGTTCGGGTTGGGGGCCCATGACAGATTCGACGAATGCGGGGTGGTTATACCGCTGAGGATCAATCGATTCGTTGGAGAGGTTGCAGCGGCCGTTACCGGTCGCAAGGAGCTTTAGGCCGCAGGCGACATCGCGCTCAACGATGCAGACGCTTTTGCCAGCACGTGCGGCCGTAATGGCGGCGGCGAGGCCTGAAGCCCCGCCGCCGATTACCAGGACGTCATAGAAGGCGCTCGTGTTCACTTAGGCCTCGTCGGTCTCGTGCGGGGTAATAGCCTCGACGGCAGAGACTGCCTTGGGCAACATGCCATCGGGCAGCGCGGTCTCAACCTCGCCCTTATCGCAGGCCTCGGCGAGTGCCGGATTAATGGGAAGCGTGCCCAAGATGTCGAGGTTATAGCGCTCTGCGACCTCGGGGAGCTTGCTTTTGCCAAAGACCTCGATCTTCTTGCCGCAGTCGGGGCACTCGATATAGCTCATGTTCTCGACGATGCCCAGAATGGGGACGTTCATCTTCTCGGCCATGTTGACCGCCTTGGCGACGATCATCGAGACCAGGTCCTGCGGGCTCGTGACGATGACGATGCCGTCGACGGGCAGCGACTGGAAGACGGTGAGCGCGACGTCGCCTGTTCCCGGAGGCATGTCGACCAGCAGGTAGTCGATGGGGCCCCACGAGGTCTCGCTCCAGAACTGCCTAATGGCGCCTGCGATGACCGGACCGCGCCAAAGGACGGGGTCGGTCTCGTTTTGGAGCAGAAGGTTGGAGCTCATGACCTTGACGCCGTGCTCGGAGATTTCGGGCAGCATAAGGTTGCCAAGGGCATGGACGTGGCGTCCGCTCATACCGAACATCTTGGGGATAGAGGGACCGGTGATGTCGGCATCGAGGACGCCGACCTTGTGGCCGTGGCGGGCAAGCTCGGTGGCGATGGCACCGGTGACAAACGACTTGCCGACACCGCCCTTGCCGGAAAGCACGGCGATGACGCGCTTGACCTCGGACAGCGTATTCTCCTCAAATTGCGACGGCGACGTTTGTCCGCCGGCGGCCTGTGCGTGCTCGCAACCCATGTATGACTCCTTTGTATATGTTGGGGCCGGGGCCCCGCGATGTGACACGAGCGTCATTGTACCCTCGTTTGCGAGCGGGAGTCATTTGCGATGCATTTGGGCCGAGCGTGCTTGCAATACGATGGGCCCAAGCGAATGGGCGGGCTTACTGAACTTTGCTGGCGAACTCGAGGTATTGCATGCGCTGCAGCTTGTCGATCGTCGAGGTGTATGGGCTGTCTTCAGATTCCAAGTTGTAGCGCAGCCCGTCGGCACCGAGATAGCCGGCGACATTGATGGTGGGCACATCTGACCTTGTTGCAAGCAGGGCCTTTTGATAGTCGGTGAGCGGGGCGCCGATCTTATTAAGGGTAATGGCTGCAATCTCGTTTGCCCCGACGGTGTCGTAGACGTTGAGCTCGGTATTGCCGGCGATTTCATAGTTAGCCCAGACGAAATAGGTTGACTGATAGACACGGAAAGCGTGGCTTGCCGTATCTTCCTGAGGGTACAGCTCGTCGTTGAGAGTCGTTGCGGCGCTCGGCTGATGGTCGCCAAAAAAGACAAGAACAACCGGTCTGCCGATATTGCGGAGCTCGTTGATAAAGTACTCGAGGTCCCGGTCGGATGCGTTGATGCAGGTGAGATAGGTGTTGAGCGCGCTATTGGCGCCCTCGCTGGCTCCCTCGACCCAATAGTTTGTCAGCTCTTCGGCGGGAACGGTGCCATAGTCGTAGCCGCCGTGATTTTGCATCGTGACGTCAAAGATGAACTGCGGCGCTTCGTCGGTTCTAAGCAGGTCGAGTATCTTGTCGTAGGTGGCGTAGTCGCATACGCCGGCATGGTAACAGGGCGCACCTTCGAAATCGCCGATTGAAAGAAAGTCTCCAAAGCCCAGCTGCTGATAGATCTTATCTCGATGGTAGTTGACGGGGTTTTGCGGGTGCATAGCGGTAGCGGTATACCCAAGCTCTTTAAGGTCCTTTGCCAGGCTGTTGACGCCATTCATCTGATACAGCTGATAGGGGATCTTGCCTAATCCGACAAAGGCCGTTGTCGCTCCGGTCAAAAATTCGAATTCGGAGTTTGCCGTTCCGCCACCGGTGACCGAAGCGAGCATGGTGCCGCGAACAAGTGTGTCGGGAAGCGAGTTGTAGAATGCGGGGCCGGTGTACCCGGCCGCCTGGAGCTGCTCAAAGCACGAAAGGTCGCTAAAACTCTCGTTCATGACGGCAACAATCGTCGGCTTGATTTCATTGAACTGGGCAACGGCAGCCGCGCGCTGCTCGCTCGAGCCATACGTGCTGTCGTAGGCGGCGGCGAGCTCCTGCTCGATGCTCTGCGCCTCATCGGGCGTATAGCCTTCGGGATTCTCAATGGGCAACTCGTTGACCATTTCGGTGAACGAAGTGATAAAACCCTGAGACGTATATGTGGTGATGGGCTGCCAACGGTCAAATCCAAAATCCAGCGCCTGCTCCAAGTCGATGCTGGAAAAGCCCGAGAGCTCCACAACGGTCACTAGCAGAAAAGCGCAGAGGTTAGCGGCGATTGCGGGGAAGACATGGGTGGGCGTACGGAGCTTTCGCGGTCGGATAAGCGAAAGAAGCCCCAGGGAAATCTCCAGCAGGGCGAGAGAGGTTACGATTCCGGCGGTAAAGGTAAACTCGTATCCCTCGCTCACTTCCATTGCGGTGCCGAGGGCCAAGATATCGCTTGGCAGGATGGCTTCGCCTTTAAACGTTATGACGAAGTGCTCGGCAATGCCAAGGATGCAACAGGCGACGGGCACGAGGGCCATGACGCCTCCATGACGCTGTCCCAGCAAATAAAGGGAGAGCAGAACCGTCGCGAGCAGCCCGACGGAAAACCCGAATGAGTTGGCGGGAATGCGATAGAACGTTTCGTTACAGGCAATTTCGAGTGAAACGAACGAGAGCGCTGAAACAGCGGCGATGACAAGGATGTCACGGCAAATACAGGCAACCGTTCCCGTCGCAAGATCGGTTTGGTCGATAAGTCCCGAAACCAAGGGCTCGACAAGAAGTATGACGGCGGCAGCACCGAGCGCCGAATAAGAAAGGACCCATAGGGAATTGTCCTCATTTACGAGCAATTGATTCGTAATCCATGCAGCTACCATGCCGAGCGGGATGAGGAGCGTCGCGCACCAAAAGACGCGGGCAATGGGCGGCTTTTCATTGTGTTTGATTGAAAAATACACGCGCACGACGACGGTGGCCACGATAAGGACGGCGATGAATATGGGCAGATTGGCCATGTCGCTCGAAGTGATTTCAAGGGGGATATCTTCGGTCATGGACGTTCCTCTGTTACAGCAAATTAAGTTCAGTAGTAGATTACTGTAACCTTTCCACGGCATTTCGAGAAACAAAGCACCCGATACGCAAAGCTAAAGGTCTGCGAATCTTGTATTACGAACATCTGTGCGCGTCGAGTGCGCTAAACTCATCGACAGTATGATTCGATGCAATAGGAGGCAAGGAGCTTCCATGTCTGATTCTTCTATCGTTATTCGCGGCGCTCGTGAGCACAACCTCCGTGATATCGATGTTTCCATTCCGCGTGACCAACTCGTGGTCATTACCGGTCTTTCTGGCTCGGGCAAGAGTTCGCTGGCATTTGACACTATCTATGCCGAGGGCCAGCGTCGATACGTCGAGAGCCTTTCGAGCTATGCGCGCCAGTTCTTGGGCCAGATGGACAAACCCGACTTGGATTCAATCGACGGCCTTTCGCCGGCGGTGTCGATCGACCAAAAGACGACGTCTAAAAACCCTCGCTCGACGGTTGGCACCGTAACCGAGATTTATGACTATCTGCGCCTGCTGTTCGCCCGTGTGGGCACCCCGCACTGTCCCGAATGCGGCCGCGTCATTGAGCGTCAGACGACCGACCAGGTTGCCGACAAGGTCTTGGCGGCGGGGGAGGGCCGCCGCGCGTTTGTGCTGGCACCGGTGGTGCGCGGGCGAAAAGGCGAGTACACCAAACTGTTTGAGGACCTTCGCGCCGAGGGCTTTAGCCGCGTGCGTGTCGACGGTGAAGTGCGCTCGCTCGACGATCCGATCGATCTGGACAAGAAGTTCAAGCACGATATCGAGGTCGTAGTCGATCGCATCGTGATCCGTGAGAACTCTCTGGGCCGTATCGCCGAGTCTGTTGAGCAGGCGACCGCGCTGGCTCACGGCAATGTAAACGTGTACATGCTGCCCGATCGTGATGCTCCCGAGGGGACCGAGGGCGAGCTGCTGGAGTATTCGTTGGCCTTGGCGTGCCCGGAGCATGGTCACTCCATTGACGATCTTCAGCCGCGTGATTTTTCGTTCAACGCTCCCTATGGCGCATGTCCTGAGTGCGACGGCCTGGGCTTTAAGAAAACCGTTGATGCCGAGGCGTTGATCGAGGACCCCTCGAAGTCCATTGCCGACGGAGTCTTTGGTAGCCTGTTTGGCAACTCGAACTACTATCCGCAGATTTTTGCTGCGGTCTGCAAACACTTTAAGGTGAGCACCGATACGCCGTGGGAGGACTTGCCCCCTCGCGTGCGTCGTGCATTCTTGGATGGCCTGGGCGATACGAAGATCTCGGTCGACTACCAAAAGCTCGACGGACGTCGCAGCCAGTGGGATACCAAGTTTTCGGGCGTTCGCAACATCCTGTACGAACGCTATACCGAGACGACGAACGAGAACACCAAGGCGCGCCTGGAGAAGTACATTCGCGAGGAGCCGTGCTCGAGCTGCCACGGCGCTCGTTTGCGCCCTGAGATGCTCGCCGTCACCGTGGGCGGCAAGTCCATTTACGAGGTTTGTTGCCTGTCGTGCCGTGAATCGCTCGAGTTTTTTGAGGGCCTGGAACTCACCGAGCGCCAACAGTTTATCGGCGGCCGTATCGTCAAGGAAATCCTGGAGCGCTTGCGTTTTCTGGTCGATGTTGGACTCGACTATCTGACGCTCGATCGTGCCTCGGCGACGCTTTCCGGTGGCGAGGCGCAGCGTATTCGCCTGGCAACGCAGATCGGCGCGGGTCTCATGGGCGTGCTCTATATTCTGGACGAGCCCTCGATCGGTCTTCATCAGCGTGACAACGAGCGCTTGATCAAGACGCTCGAGCGCCTGCGCGATATCGGCAATACCGTTATCGTCGTCGAACACGACGAGGATACAATCCGTGCCGCCGATTACGTGATCGACATGGGGCCCGGCGCCGGCGTCAACGGCGGACACGTAGTCGCGGCGGGAACGCCTGCCGATATCATGGCGTGTCCTGAGTCGATGACGGGCGCTTATCTGACCGGCAAACGAATGATCCGGGTGCCTGATGAACGGCGCAAGCCCGGTCGCGGCTGCCTTAAAATTACGGGCGCTCGAGCCAACAACCTCAAAAACGTTACTGCCAAAATCGAGTTTGGTACGCTTACGGTTGTTACCGGCGTGTCGGGATCGGGCAAGAGCTCCCTGGTTACCGATACCATTGCGCCTGCCCTTACGAATGCCATTCACCGTTCGACGCGCCCTGTGGGTCCATATAAGAAAATCGAGGGCATCGAGTGTATCGATAAGGTTATCGATATCGACCAGTCGCCGATTGGCCGCACGCCGCGTTCCAACCCTGCTACCTATATCGGCCTGTGGGATGATCTTCGCGCGCTGTTTGCGAGTACGCCGGAGTCGAAGGCGCGCGGCTACTCGCCGGGTCGTTTCTCCTTTAATGTGAGTGGCGGGCGCTGTGAGGCGTGCAAGGGCGACGGGCAGATCAAGATCGAGATGCACTTCCTTCCCGATATCTACGTTCCCTGCGAAGTTTGCGGCGGTAAACGCTACAACCGCGAGACACTCGAGGTCACCTACCGTGGCAAGACCATCTCGGACGTGCTCGACATGAGCGTCACCGAGGCGCTGGCCTTCTTTGGGAATATCCCGCAGATTAAGCGCAAGCTCCAGACGCTGTACGATGTAGGCTTGGGCTACGTGAGCCTGGGCCAGCCCGCCACGACGCTTTCGGGCGGCGAGGCGCAGCGTGTGAAACTCGCCAAGGAGCTTCATCGACGCCAGACGGGCAAGACGTTCTATGTTTTGGACGAGCCGACGACCGGCCTTCATTTTGAGGACGTCCGCCAGCTGCTCGATGTGCTGCAGCGCTTGGTCGATGCGGGCAACACGGTGCTGGTGATTGAACACAACCTTGATGTCATCAAGGTTGCCGACCGCCTGATCGATATAGGTCCCGAGGGCGGTAACGGCGGCGGAACCGTCGTGGTTTCGGGCACACCGGAGCAGGTTGCGGACTGTCCGCAGAGTTATACGGGCAAGTTTTTGGCGCCGTTGCTCAGGCGTGACCGGGAGCGTCAGGCTCAACTTGATGCTCAATAAATAGGCGATTCAGTTTATGGGCGCCATCGACTCCTTGTGATTCGATGGCGCTTGCTGTGCCGAAGTGACGTATGCAGCCGAATTGGACATATACTTAATCCTTGCGTCCGAATGCGAGGGAAAGGATATGTCATGGCAAAGGCTGTAAAGACGCCAAAAACCAATGCGATGCGCGAGCTGGAAAGCGCCGGCATTTCCTATGTTCTACATACGTACGAAGACGATGGTGATGAGTCGGTGGGCCTGGGTGTCGCGATTTCGGAGCAGCTTGGCGAGGAGCCCGGTCAAGGATTTAAGACTTTGGTCTGCGTGACACCGTCCAACGACTATGTCGTGTGCTGTATCCCTGTTGCCGACGAGCTCGATCTAAAGTCCGCCGCGCGTGCCGCGGGGGAGAAGTCCTTGGCCATGATGCATGTGAAGGATTTGCTTGCGGCGACTGGCTACGTTCGCGGCGGCTGCAGCCCGGTCGGTATGAAAAAACGCTACCGGACGCTCATTGATGAGACATGTGTCCTTTGGGATACCATTTTTATTTCGGGAGGCAAGCGTGGTTATCAGCTCGAGCTTGCACCCGATGATTTAATTGCATTTTGCGGGGCGACGGTTGCCGCGATTACGAGAGAGGACTGAGCGATGCCGCAGGAAGAATTGAAGCGCGGAGCTCATTTTGCAAAAGAATCTGCGCCTCAGACACCCTCATCCGAAGCTTCTTCGTCGCGAGATGACACTGACGACATGGGCTCGTCGGACTACTCCACGGTTGGTCGTTCCGCCGGGCTTATGACCATCCTGACCATTGTGTCTCGCGTCACCGGTTTTATCCGCACGTGGGCAATGGCGGCCGCTATCGGCATGTCGCTACTCTCGTCCTCCTATCAGGTCGCCAACAACCTGCCCAATATGCTCTACGAACTCGTGATGGGCGGCATGCTCGTGACGGCGTTTTTGCCCGTGTACATGGGCGTGAGGCGTGAGCAGGGTCGCGAGGCCTCGAACGAGTACGTGGGCAACCTGCTCGGCATTCTGCTTTTGGTGCTGGGTGGCATTTCGTTGCTGGGGACCGTGTTCGCCCCGGGCTTTATCTGGACGCAATCGTTCCTTTCGGGTGACGGCGGCAGCATGGATACCGCTGCGTTCATGTTCCGTTTCTTTGCCATCCAGATTCTGTTTTATGGTTTGGGCTCGGTGTTCTCGGGCGTTCTCAACGCACACCGCGACTACTTCTGGTCGACGTTTGCCCCGGTCCTCAACAATGTGATCGTCATTGCGAGCTTTATGGGTTTTGCGCCCGTGTCCGCACAGTTTGGCGAACGTGCCGGCATCATCTTGATTGCGGCCGGTACGACCCTCGGTGTCTTTGTTCAGATGGCATGTCAGATTCCCGCGCTTGGCAAGCACGGCGTGCATCCCCATATCCATATCGACTTTAAGGACCCCGCGCTGCGCCAGACGATTGCGCTCGGTATCCCGACGCTGCTCGCCACGGTGTGCATGTTTGTCTCGACTTCTATCACCAACGCTGCCGCGCTGGTGGTCCAGCCCGAGACCGGTCCTTCCGTCATCGCCTATGCGCGCCTGTGGTACACGCTGCCCTACGCGCTGATTGCCGCCTCGCTTTCGACGGCGCTCTATACCGAGCTCTCTCACGACGCACAGGAGAAGGATTACGACAGCGTTCGCACGGGCATTTCGCGTGGCGTCGCCCAGATGCTGTTCTTCCTGATTCCGTTCGCGCTGTACCTGATTGTCTTCGCGCGTCCGCTCAACATGATTTACTGTGCCGGCAAGTTTGATGAGTCCGGCGTGGCGCTGGTGTCCGAGTTCCTTGTCTACCTGGCGTTCTCGCTGCCGCTCTACGGCGTGGTCGTATTGATGCAGAAGAGCTTCTCTGCCTTGCTCGACATGAAGCCCTATAGCCGCTATTGCCTGTATTCCGCCATCGGCCAGGCCGGCTCGGTTCTGCTGTTTGGCGTTGTGCTGGGCTTCGGTATGCCGGCAATCGCGCTTTCGTATGTCGTCGACTACGTGATCTTGGTCGGATGTTCGCTATGGTGGCTGCGTCGTCGTCTGCGTGGCCTTCAGGTCAAATCTATCCTGCATGGCGGTTTCTTTGGCCTTTTGCTCGGTGGCCTGGGTGCTGCCGCAGGCGCCGGCGTCATGTGGGCGCTTGAGCACTTTGTCGGGGCACTTGGCGGCTCGATTCTGATTACTCTTGGCTACGTTTGCGTTGCGGGTGTCGTCTCGCTTGCTGTTACCTTTGGCCTTGCCGTCGTCCTTAAGATGCCCGAGGTCTCGGCGCTGCTTCGTCGCAAGTAGGTGCGTGTGGCCGGTCACGACAACATTCCAACACTCGCCGAGCAGGTTTCGCGCGTTCCCACGCAGCCCGGATGTTACCTTTGGAAAGATGCCAAGGGCGATGTCATCTACGTTGGCAAGGCAAAAAACCTGCGTTCCCGTATGCGCCAGTACGTGACACTGCAGGATGAGCGTCAAAAGATCCCGCTGATGATGCAGCTGGTGGCGAGCTTTGACTATATCGTGGTGGAGACCGAGCACGAGGCGTTGGTGCTCGAGCGCAATTTGATTGGTCAGTACCATCCGTACTTTAACGTCGACCTCAAGGATGACAAGAGCTACCCCTTTATCGCCATTACAAAGGGCGACCTGTATCCCGCTATCAAATATACGCGTGAGCGCCATAAGCCGGGAACGCGTTATTTTGGTCCCTATACTGACAGCCGCGCGGCGCGTGAGACCATTGACACGCTGCGCAAGGTGATCCCGATCTGCTCGGCTTCTTGTGCGGAGTGGCGTCGTTGTCGTCGTATCGTCGAGTCCCACAAGGGCGAGGAAGACATCGTCAATATGATTTGCGCGCAAAACGGGCGCCCCTGCTTTGACTACCATGTCGGGCGCGGCCCGGGTGCGTGTGTCGGCGCGATTTCTCCGGCAGACTATGCCAAGAACGTCAAGCGCGTCGAGCGCTTTTTGTCGGGCCATCGCAAGGATGTCGTCGATGAGCTGACCTCCGAGATGACGGATGCCGCCGAGGCGCTCGACTTTGAGCGCGCGGCACGCGTCAAACGTCGTTTGGAGGTCATCAGGGGTCTGGACGATCGTCAGCAAGTCGTATTTCCCTCCAGTGTCGATATCGATGTCATCGGTTTCTATCGCGAGGAGACCATCTCTGCCGCTTGCGTCTTCGTCGTTCGCGAGGGCCGAACGGTTCGCACCTGCGAGTTCATTCTCGACAAGGGTCTTGATGTTGACGAGGAAGAGCTCCAGTCGGGCTTTCTTAAGCGCTATTACGACGAGACGGCTGATATTCCAGCTGAGATAAACCTCTCTGTCGAGCTTGAGGATGCAGAGGCGCTGGGGGAGTGGCTTGCAGGCAAGCGCGAGCGTTCCTGCCATCTCCATAGGCCGCAGCGTGGCGAAAAGCACCGTTTGCTCGATATGGCATCCAAAAATGCGCGCCATGCCCTCATGCGCTACATGATGCGAACGGGGTACGCTGACGACCGCACCAATCAAGCGCTCCTGGAGCTCGAAAGCGCGCTGGCGCTGCCGGCGCCGCCGATGCGTATCGAGTGCTTCGATATCTCGACGCTGCACGGAACCTTTACCGTCGCCTCGATGGTGGTGTTTACCAACGGGCGCGCCGACAAGAGCCAGTACCGTCGTTTTAAAATTCAGGCCGAATTGGACGAGGCAAACGACTTCGTGTCGATGTCCGAGGTTTTGGGACGACGCTATGCTCCCGAGCGCATGGCCGACGAGCGCTTTGGCTCGCGCCCCGATTTGCTCGTTGTCGATGGCGGTAAGCCGCAATTGACCGCTGCGATCAAGCAACTTGAGGCTCTTGGGCTCGATATACCAGTTTGTGGCTTGGCAAAGGCCGATGAGGAAGTTTTCGTGCCTTGGGACGAGACTCCCGTCGTGCTTCCAACCGGGTCCGCGTCGCTCTATCTAATTAAACAGGTGCGCGATGAATCGCACCGTTTTGCCATCACGTTCCATCGCGAATTGCGCGATAAAGCCATGACGGTTTCGGTACTCGATGACGTTCCAGGCGTGGGACCCACCAGAAAACGTGCCCTTATGCGCCATTTTGGCTCGATGAAGCGTTTGCGCGCGGCGAGCGAGCAAGAGATCGCGGAAGTTCGCGGCATACCTGCCGATATTGCCAAGGCGGTCCACGAGGCGCTCGTTGCATGGAATGCCGAGCTCGCCCAGACATCGGCCAACCGTTCCGAAAACTAAATGCGCTTCTAAACTACTGATATACATGATTGCGTGATTTTCAACCATTTATTTCGCTATGATTGCCTGCTGGTTTCGGGTTTTATTAACGCTAAAACGTTTGACTAGTCATGGTGAACAACCCTGCTATCCTGCGGGTTGACGAAGACTGATATCTCACCTCGCCGATACATACTGTCTGGCGAATCGTTTGTCAACGAATTCGGTGAACGGTAGTAAATACCGTTCAAGCGTATGTATGTATCGGTCGCCGAGCGCGGCACCTCAGTTGGGTTCGTCGGTAGGTAAGGTATATATCGTCCGCAAGTTGCGCGGGGGCAAGTCTAGGTGCTCCCGAGTAAGATTCTCTATTGATAGGAGAAGACATGGCCATCATCAACAAGGGTATGTCCAGGCGTTCGTTCCTCGGCCTCACCGGCAGCGTCGCTGCTGTCGCAGGGCTTGGTCTCACCGGCTGCGGTGGCAGCTCTAGCGACGAGGGTTCCGCTTCCGGTTCCACCGATTCCGCCAACCGTGGCGGCGGCGTGATCACCGCTGGTTCCGCTTACGCTCCGTCCAGCTTCGATCCCGCCAGCACCGGCTCCGCTGTGGGCCTGGGTGCTAACTGGCACGTCGTCGAGGGCCTCTACGGCATCGATTACCACGACTACAGCACCTTCAACGAGCTCGCCACCGACGATCCCAAGTCTGTGGACGACACCACTTTCGAGGTCACCATCCGTAAGGGTGCCAAGTTCTCCGATGGCACCGAGGTCACCGCTGACGATGTCGTTGCCTCCTACACCGCTTGCGCCGCTTCCGCTACCTATGCTCCGTTCTTCCAGCCCTTCGAGTCCATCGAGGCCAAGGACGCCAGCACCGTGACGGTCAAGACCAAGGTCCCCAACTTCTCCCTGCTCAAGGATCGTCTGGCCATCGTCCGCGTTACCCCGGCCACCCAGACCGAGGAGGATCGCGCCAAGCAGCCGATCGGTTCCGGCCCCTGGATGTACGACTCTATCTCCGATACCGAGATCACTCTGGTTCCCAACCCCGAGTACAACGGTGAATATGCTGCCGAGGATAAGAAGATCCAGTACAGCATCCTGACCGACCCCACCGCTCGCGTTACCGCTCAGCAGGAGGGCTCCACGCTCGTTATGGAGCTCGTTACCGCTGACGCCGTCGACCAGCTCGAGAGCGCCGGCTGCAAGATCGATAACGTTCAGGGTTTCGGCACCCGCTTCATCATGTTCAACGTCGCCAAGGAGCCTTGGAACAACGTCAAGGTCCGTCAGGCTGTCATGTATGCGCTCGACACTGAGAAGATGGTCAGCAACACCTTCGCCGGCCTTGCCACCGCTGCCAGCTGCTACCTGCCCAAGAGCTTCACCAACTATCATGAGGCTTCCACGGTGTACAAGACCGACGCCAAGAAGGCTAAGAAGCTCATCGAGGAGTCTGGCATCACCCCGGGTGCCATCACCCTGCGCACCACCGACAACGAGCAGATTAAGGGCATGGCCGCCCAGGTCAAGAACGACCTCGACGCTCTCGGCTTCGATGTGACCATCCAGACCGATACCTCGCCGGCCACCTACGCTGCCATCGACGGCGGCGAGGCCTACGATATCCTCCTTGCCCCTGGCGATCCTTCCTGCTTCGGCGCCGACCCCGACCTGCTGCTCAACTGGTGGTACGGCGACAACGTCTGGATGCAGACCCGTTGCCCGTGGAAGGAATCCGCTGAGTGGCAGAAGCTCCACGGTCTCATGGACGAGGCTCTTGCCGCCGAGGGCGACGAGCAGCAGAAGAAGTGGAACGAGTGCTTCGACATCATTGCCGACAACGCCGTTCTGTACCCCGTTGTCCACGTCAAGACCGTCTCCGCTTCCTGGGACGATCCGTCCACTGCGCCCAACGGCGAGGCCCTCGATGGCTTCAAGGGCATCGGCACGACGAGCATGTCCTTCAGGGGCGTTGCGACCGTCAAGGCGTAAGACTCGCTTGAGTCTGTATGCAGGATGTCGGTCGTTGGGACCGTATCCTCATAGTTGAAACAAAGACCCGGGCGGCAACGATGTCGCTCGGGTCTTGTAATGAGTATCCGTACTCATATACCAGTTGGTCCTACCGACAAAAGAAAGGGGAGAGAACGTGAACAACTTGCTACGTTTGATTGGAAGGCGTCTTGTGGCGCTGCCGATCATGGCATTGGGCGTCACCGTCCTGGTGTTCTTCCTTATGTCGTTCTCCAAGACCGACCCCGCCTACACGGCGTTGGGTGACGGCGCCTCGCCAGAGGCGGTTGCCGAGTACCATGAGAAGTATGGTCTGGACGACCCCTGGCCCGTGCGCTACGTGCGCTACATGGGCGATCTGATCCATGGTGACATGGGCACCTATGGTGCTGCTCGCAACTCTGTTGCCAAGCGCATCTCCACGGCCCTGCCCGTCACGATGCAGCTGACCTTCATCGGTCTAGCCATCGGCGCGGTCGTCTCGTTTTTGCTCGGCGTCATCGCGGCACTGTATCGCGATAAATGGCCGGACCAAGTGATCCGCGTCTTCTCCATCGCCGGCTTGGCAACCCCGTCGTTCTGGCTTGCCGTTCTGTTGATCCTGCTGTTCTCTTCCTACCTTAAGGTGCTCCCGGCGTCCGGTGCTCTGCCTCACTTCACCACCAACCCGGCTGGCTATCTGGGACGTATGATCATGCCCGCTATCGCCCTGGCATTTCCGCTGACGGGCCAGATGACTCGTATCGTGCGTACGGCCATGGTCGAGGAGCTCGATAAGGACTATGTCCGTATGGCCCGCGGCGCCGGCGTTCCCGAAAAGGTCGTCGTCGGCATCAACGTTTTGCGCAACGCGCTGATCACCCCGGTCACCACCCTCGGTCTTAAGATCGGCTACCTCATGGGCGGCGCCGTCGTCATCGAGGTCATCTTCAACCTCCCCGGCATGGGTACTGCGATTCTGCAGGGCGTTCAGGGCAACGAGGCGAACCTGGTTCAGGGCGTCGTCATCGTCGTTGCTCTTGCCTTCATCATCATCAACATCGTGGTTGACATGCTCTACCTGCTCATCAACCCGCGCATCAGGACGGTGTAGATTATGGTAAAGATTCGAGAGAAGCAAACCGAGCAGCTCGAGAAAGCTGCCTCCAAGGGGCTCAAGCTCGGTGGCTGGAAGAAGATGACGCTGTCTTCTAAGATTGCCGCCGTCGTGCTGGTGCTGGTCGCCTTGACCGCGATTCTGGCGCCCCTTCTTGCCCCCTATAGCCCGGTTGAGATTTTCACTGCTCGCCAGGCTCCCGGCAACGGATTTATCTTCGGTACCGACGATAAGGGCCGCGACATCCTTTCGCGTATGCTCTACGGTGGCCGTTACTCGCTGATCATCGGCTTTGGCGCCACTGCCATGGCTCTGGTTTGCGGCTCGGTCGTGGGCGCCCTCGCGGCGGTTTCGCGCAAGTCCGTTTCCGAGGCGATTATGCGCATCCTGGACATCATCATGTCCATCCCGGGCATCGCCCTCGCTGCCGTCTTCGTCTCCATCCTGGGCAACTCCGTGCCGTCGATCATCTTCGCCATCGGCTTTATGTACACTCCGCAGATTGCCCGTATCGTGCGCGCCAACATCGTGTCCGAGTACGGCGAGGACTATGTCCGCGCGGTCATCGTTTCCGGCGCCAAGGCTCCGTGGATTTTGATCAAGCATGTTCTGCGTAACTGCATCGCCCCGATCATGGTCTTCACCGTTACCCTGGTCGCCGACGCCATCATCTTCGAGGCCTCGCTGACCTTTATCGGCGCTGGTATCCAGGAGCCCACCGCTACCTGGGGCAACATCCTCGCCGACGCCCGCGGCGGCGTGCTCGCTGGCCGTTGGTGGCAGGCGCTGTTCCCGGGTCTGGCTATCATGATCACCTGCCTGGCGCTCAACATCCTCTCCGAGGGCATTACCGACGCCATGGCCGCTGCTCCCTCCGCCGCCCTGGATCCGACCGATTCCTCCAAGCGCCGCGAGGCCGACCTGCTGGTCTCCGACCCCGTTCGCGCTTACAAGGAGCAGGCTCAGTCCCTGTCCGCCCGTCTTGGCGCCCTGCGCGATGTCGAGCTCAAGCGTAACGACCGCCATGTGCCCGATGAGTCCGTTGAGCCGATCCTTTCGGTCCGTGATTTCTGCATCCAGTTTGAGCACCACGGTGATATCAACGTCGTCGACCACGTCAACTTTGATGTCCGTCCCGGCCAGACCATGGGCCTGGTAGGCGAGTCCGGCTGCGGTAAGTCCATCACCACGCTGGCCATCATGGGCCTGACCGACGATGACGAGCACCTTTCCGGTGAGGTTCTCTGGGAGGGCCGCGATCTGCTCAAGATGAGCAAGAAGGAGTGGTTCGGCCTGCGCGGTACCGATATCGCCATGGTCTATCAGGACGCCCTGTCCTCGCTCAACCCCTCCATGCTCATTTCCGCCCAAATGAAGCAGCTCACCAAGCGTGGCGGCACCCGTAGCGCCGAGGAACTCCTGGAGCTCGTGGGTCTCGACCCCAAGCGTACGCTCGAGAGCTATCCGCACGAGCTTTCCGGTGGTCAGCGTCAGCGCGTTCTGATCGCTATGGCCCTTACCCGCGACCCCAAACTGGTCATTTGCGACGAGCCTACGACCGCTCTGGACGTTACCGTCCAGAAGCAGGTCATCAAGCTGCTCAACGACCTTCAGGCCAAGCTCGGCTTTGCCATGATCTTCGTTTCGCATGACCTGGCGCTGGTCGCCGAGGTTGCCCATAACATCACGGTTATGTACGCCGGCCAGGTTATCGAGCAGGCGCCCACCAAGGAGCTGCTCACCAACCCGATTCACGAGTACACTCGCGGTCTTCTGGGTTCCGTCCTGTCCATCGAGAGCGGTTCGGGCCGCCTGCACCAGGTGCCCGGCGCCGTTCCGAGCCCGCGCGATTTCCCCAAGGGCGATCGCTTCGCACCCCGCTCGAGCCATCCGCGCATTGGCCTGGACACCCGTCCGGTCTTCAAGCGCGTGCCCGGCACCGAGCACTTCTATTCCGAGCTCCCCGACGAGGTGCTCAAGGCAAATGGTTTGACCCCTCACGCGGAGGTGATGTAGATGAGCGAGATCGCAGTCAACGGCGTCGAGCCGATCATCTTCCTTGATGACGTCCACGTCACCTTTAGGACCCGTACCGGCTCGATTCTGCATCCCAACCTGGTTCACGCCGTCCAGGGTGTAACGATTAAGCTCATGCCCGGACAGACCATCGGCATCGTCGGCGAGTCCGGTTGCGGAAAGTCCACCACCGCCAACGTCATGTGCGGCCTGCAGGCCCCCACGAGCGGCAAGGTCTACTTTAAGGGCAAGGACGTTACCAAGCGTACCGCCGAGGACCGTCGCCACATGGGTCGCGTCATCTCGGTCGTGTTCCAGAACCCGGCCACGGCGCTCAATCCCCGCATGGTCGTTCGCGAGCAACTGCTCGACCCCATGCGCGTCCACAACCTGGGTACCGAGGCCGAGCAGGAGAAGCGCGTCAAGGAGCTCTTGGAGCTCACCGGTCTGCCCAGCTCCGCCGCCGAGGTTCTTCCCGGCCAGCTTTCGGGCGGCCAGCGCCAGCGCGTCGCAATTGCCCGTGCCCTGTCGCTGAACCCCGATGCCATCATCGCCGACGAGCCCACCTCGGCTCTGGACGTTTCGGTCCGCGCGCAGATTCTGAACCTGCTGACCGACCTTAAGAAGGAGCTCGGCCTGGCCATGGTGTTCATCAGCCATGACATCCAGACGGTCCGCTATATCTCTGACGACATCATCGTTATGAATGGCGGCAAGATCGTCGAGCAGGGCGAGGCCAAGCAGGTCTTCCAGCACCCTCAGGACCCCTACACCAAGATGCTGCTCGGCGCTGCGCCGTCGCTGCTGCATCCCAAGCTCGGCGAGTAGCCTCGCTTTCCCTCCCGTGCGCCCGGTTCCCTTACCGGGCGCACCTCCGTTGCGATTTCGAAAGGCTGGGTTCACGAGCCATGCCAAGTGCTCAGGAGCTACAACAGCAATTTGGTGAATATCGAGGCGCTATGCCCCGTCCATCGGATTTCGATCTCTTTTGGAAGGACCGCATGGCCGAGGCCGACGCCGTCGAGCTCGACTACGCGATTGAGGCGGCTTCGGTTGCGGATTCCGCGACCTGTCGGTTTTTCGACCTCTGGTTTACCGGCATGTGTGGTGCACGCCTGCATGCCAAGTATCTCAAGCCGGTCTCGGAGGAGCCCGTGCCGCTGGTACTTCAGTTCCATGGATATCCGGGTGCGAGCCGCAGCTGGTTTGAGCAGGCGTCGTTTGCTGGCATGGGCATGGCGCTCATTGCTCTCGACTGCCCCGGCCAGGGTGGCCCCTCCGAGGATATTGGTGGATTTGAGGGCACGACGGTCGCGGGCCATATCGTCGCCGGTATCGACGGCGATCCGGCCAACCTCTACTATGTCCGCCTACATCAGGATATTCGCATTCTGTGCCGTATCGTTCGCGAGCTCGAGGGCATCGATTTTACCCGCGTGTATGTGAACGGCGCATCGCAGGGCGGCGGTTTGGGCATTGCGACCTGCGCGCTTAACAGCGAGCTTATCAATCGCGCCGCCATCCTCTATCCCTTCCTGTCGGATTTCCGCCTGGTCTGGGATCTGGACGCCGACGATATTGCCTACGAAGGCCTGCGCTATTGGTCGCGCTGGTTTGACGAGGACTCGACTCGTATCGAGGAAGCCTATGCCAAGCTGGCGTACTTTGATTCCAAGAACTTTGCCCCCATGGTCAAATGCCCCGTGCTGTTTGGCACGGGCACAGCCGATATCGTCTGCCCGCCGGCGACGCAGTTTGCGGTCTACAACAACCTGACCTGTGAAAAGCGTCATGAGTTCTTTGAAGGTTTTGGCCACGAGGAGATTCAGGACTTTGACGACATGATCATTCCGTTTTTCTGCGAAGGAGGGGAGGCTCATGTCTAAGTGCGAGAGCAATGTCGATGAGCTGATCGTCCCCGGGCTCGCGGGGATTGCTGGGACGGTTTCGTCAAGGCTCTCCGATTTCCGGGATTGGCGCGGCGATGCTTCGGCGGATGTTTCCGAATTAGAGACAGCCGCTTCGGACCTTGAGGTTTGCGGGCTGACTGTTACGGCGATTGATTTCGCCAATCCGTGCGCGCGCTACTCCGAGGTTTCCTTTGAGCTCGGCGGGTATGTCGTGCACGGCCGTTTGATTGAGCCCTCAGGCCGCGCCCGAGCATCCGAGCTTGTTCCGCTCTGTCTGATGTTTCACGACATCGATCGACCCGTGCGTGGATGGCATCACATGACGAGGTTTGCCGCCATGGGATATGCCGTGCTTGCACTAGACGACGTTGTTGCTGGTGCGGACGACCTGCAGTGGGGGATTGCTTCGCCCGCTTTTGTTGGGCGTGTCCGTTGGGGCTGCGCGTTGGCGAAGGTTGCGCGAAATCTTGATGGCGTGGACCCCGACCGCATCTTTGCATGGGGCGAGGGTCTTGGCGGCGGAGTCGCGCTGGCGGTTTCTGCTCTGGACGAGCGGGGCCTTGCCTGCACGGCGGTTGCCAATCCAATTCCCGGCGGCCTCGAGGCTCTGTCGTCTCGGGTGCGCGGATCGGTGCTCATGGGCACATCACTCATGGATGCCGTGAGCGATCCCAAGGGCCAGTTTGCCGTATTCAACGGTCTTGAGTGTGACCGGAGGCATATCATCTATGCCAAATACGCTCACGAGCGCATCAATGCGTTCGAAAACGAAGTCGTCGACTTTTTTAACCAAACGTTCTACCCGTGTTCTTTGGCCTAGGCGGCCTGGACACTGCCAACAAGAGTGGGCGGCACAGGGCCGCTCGCCAGACAACTAAGGAGATTCTTGTGGCAACTCAGAAATTCACCGGCGTTATCCCTCCCGTCGTTGTTCCCGATACCGAAGACCATCAGCTCGATGTTGCCTCCTTTGAGCGCAGCATCAACCGTATGATCGATGCCGGCGTCGATGGCCTGTTCTTCCTGGGATCCTCGGGCGAGGTCGTCTTTTCCACCGACGAGCGCCGTCGCCAGATTGTCGCCGAGGCCGTGCGCATCGTTGATCACCGTGTGCCTGTTCTGGTCGGCATCATCGACACCGAGACCGAGCGCATGATCGAGCACGGTAAGGTCGCTCAGGAGCTGGGTGCCGACGCGCTTGTCGCCACCTGCCCGTTCTATGCCCTGCAGGGCATGACCGAGGTCGAGGAGCACTTCCGCATCCTTCACGAGGAGCTCGACCTGCCTATCTTCGCCTACGACATCCCCGTGTGCGTCCACACCAAGCTCCCCTGGAAGCTCCTTGCTAAGCTCGGCGCCGAGGGCGTCCTGGCCGGCGTCAAGGATTCCTCGGGCGATGACATCTCGTTCCGCTACCTCGTTCAGGAGAACGAGAAGAACGGTCATCCGATGAGCATCCTCACCGGTCACGAGGTTGTTGTCGACGGCGCTTACCTCGGTGGCGCCGACGGTTCCGTCCCGGGTCTCGCCAACGTTGAGCCCGAGGGCTACGTGCGCCAGTGGAAGGCCGCTCAGGCCGGCGACTGGGCTACCGTCAAGGCCGAGCAGGATCGCCTCAACGAGATCTCCCACATCTGGGATGTCACCTCGGGCGTCCAGGGCTATGCCGGTGGCGTTGGCGCCTTCAAGACCGCTATGAACCTCATGGGCATCTTCGACAGCCCGACCATGCCTCGCCCGGTGAAGGCCATGACCGGCGAGAACGTCGAGGCGATTAAGAAGGTCCTCCAGGACAACGGTCTCCTGTAAAGATTCCCCAGGCACCCGATCTTGGGGCTCAAGTGGTCGGGCGTGACCCATTAGGTCAACGCCCGACCACTTTCACCCCAACCTCGGGCACCTGGGAAACCTTTATCATGCTGCGGCGATAACACCGCCTTCATTTCCTGTAGTTGTTTTTATCTCCTAAGGAGAACGACATGGAGAACAAGTACGTCTGCTCTGTCGACATCGGCGGAACTAAGATCGCGACCGCCATCATGGAGTACCCGGCTGACGGCAGCGTGCCCCATCCCGTTTTTGAGGCCGAGGTTCCTACTGAGGCCCAGGAGGGCGGCGAGGCCGTCTTCCAGCGTATCGAGGCGTCCATCAAAGCTGCTTTCGAGGCGAATCCCGATGTCGAGGTCCTCGGTGTCGGTATCGGTGCCGCCGGTGTCGTCGATCCCAAGACGGGCGCCATCGCGTATGCCAACGAGATCATGCCCGGCTGGTCCGGCGTTCAGTTGGGGCCGCGTCTGCGCGAGGACCTTGGTCTTCCCGTTGCCGTGGTGGGCGACGTGCAGGCTCATGCTCTGGGCGAGGCCCACTGGGGCGTCGGCAAGGGCAAGTTCTCCGTCTTGTGTCTGGGCATCGGTACGGGCATCGGCGGCGCATATGTCGAGAACGGCCGCGTAATGCAGGGCTTCCATGGTGCTGCCGGTCATATGGGCCACATCGAGTGCTCGGCTGCCGCCGGCATTCCCTGCGCCTGCGGACGTTCTGGCCATCTTGAGTCGGTTGCTTCGGGCACTTCCATTGGTCGTATGTACGATGAGCGCTTTGGTCGCGTCGACCCCAGCCGTCCTTCGGTCGGTCGCGATGTGAACGACCTGTGCCGTGCGGGCGACGCAAAGGCGACCGAGGTCATCCATGACGCCGGCTTTGCGCTGGGTGCCAGCTTGGGCTCACTTGCCAACATCTTGGATCCCGAGGTCATCGTGCTTTCGGGCGGCGTGATTCACCAAGGTCCCGATTGGCGTTCACAGACGTGGAAGGATTCGGTGCACGAGGGCTATGCCAGCCAGGCGCTCGATCCGCTTCAGGACACGCCGATCCTCATCGGTTCTCTGGAGGGCGATGCTCCGCTCATCGGTGCCGCCGAACACCTTCTTGCATCGTTGAAGTAAACATAACTACCAAGTGCGCCTTCTGAGGTGCCGCAGATTGACGTGAAAGAGGAGCGAAGCGTACTTCGGTACGCGAGCGACGGTTTGAACGTCAAGGTGCGGTGTCTCAGAAGGCTGTTTTGAGAAAGGTTGAGTCGAACATGACCGTTGATCCTTTGATTCAATCCCTGAAGGGCAAGCTCGTCGTGAGCGTTCAGGCGTATATGGGCGAGCCGCTTCGCACGCCCGAGACCATGGCTCAAATGTCTCGCGCTTGCGAGCTCGGCGGCGCCGCCGCCATTCGTTGCCAGGGCCTTGCCGACATCGCCGCCATTAAGGGCCGCTGCGAGGTCCCCGTCATCGGCTTGTGGAAGGATGGTCACGAGGGCGTCTACATCACGCCGACGCTGCGTCACGCTCGCGCCTGCGTTGCCGCCGGTGCTGACATCGTGGCAATTGATGCCACTGATCGCCCGCGTCCCGATGGCAAGACCGTCGAGGACACCTTCCGTCCGCTGCACGAGGAGGGCGTGCTCCTGATGGCGGATTGTGCCACCATCGAGGATATTCGTCGTGCTGTCGACATGGGCTTCGACCTGGTATCCACTACGCTTTCTCATGGTGTCGCCGCCATCGACTGCACCATGGCCGACGGTCCCGATCTGCCGCTCCTGCGTCAGGCGACCGAGGAATTCCCCGGTCTTCCCATCATCTGCGAGGGCCGCGTGCACACGCCCGAGGAGGCCCGCGCCGCGATTGATGCGGGCGCCTGGGCCGTTGTCGTCGGCACCGCCATCACGCACCCCACGAGTATTACAAGTTGGTTCAAGGCTGCGCTTGAGGCGTAAGACAGGCCTCGTGTCCGCTTGGGGCGGTATACTCAATAAAGGCAATTGATCGCGCGGGATCCGCTGGCCGGGTCCCGCGCTTGTTTTAGGAGGCACACATGCAAAAGGGAGATGCCATGGATGCGGCGGAGCGCTCGGAGCGCATCCCCGATATCGTCATCATCACCGGAATGTCCGGATCGGGCCGAACGCAGGCCATGCATGTGTTTGAGGACATGGGCTATTTTTGCATCGACAACTTGCCTCCGCGTCTGATCGCCCAGCTTGCCGAACTCGTCGGCATCAATACGGGCGTGGGCAGGCATCTTGCCGTCACCTGCGACCTGCGCAGCCAGGGCTTGTTCGATGAGCTGCTCGATGCCGTTGCCGTGCTCGAGGAGCGCGAGATGAGCTGTGACATCGTGTTTCTCGAGGCCTCTGACGAGGTGCTGATCCGTCGTTATAGTGAAAACCGCCGCCGCCATCCCATTGCCAAGCCGGGGGAGACTACGGCCGATGCGATTCAGCGCGAGCGCCTGCAGCTGCAGGGCGTTCGCGACCGAGCTGACATGATTATCGATACGAGCCGCTTGCGCACCTCTGCTCTGCGCAACAAATTGCGCATGGCGTTCTCCGAGTTGTCCGACCAGCAACTCATGGACGTTCACGTGTTCTCGTTTGGCTTTAAGCACGGTATGCCCGTCGAGGCGGACATTATGATCGACGTTCGCTTCCTGCCCAATCCGTTCTACGATCCCGAGATGCGCACGATGACCGGTCTCGATAAGAAGGTCTCCGACTTTGTTCTGGACCATCCCAAGACCCAGGAGTTCTGGAAGGCCTGGACACAGCTGCTCGATACGGTCATGCCCGGCTATATCGCGGAGGGCAAGCCACAGCTTTCTATTGCCATCGGTTGCACGGGCGGTCAACACCGCAGTGTTGCCATCGCCGAGGCCACGGCACGTTATTTGGAAGGCGCCCAGTATCACGTGAGCATTTCCCATCGCGACCTGTCGCGCGCCAACACGAAAGCATAGGTCTGCATGTCGTTTACCGCCGAGGTGCGTGACGAGCTCGCGCGCTGCGAACCCGAATGTGAATACTGCGATTTGTCGACGCTTGCCGCCCTGACGCGTGTGAGCGGTACACTTTCGCTGGCCGGCTCCGGGCGGTATCGTTTGACGGTCGCGACCGAGACGGGTGCCGTCGCGCGCACGATGATCACACTGACGCATCGCATCCTTAAGCTCAAAACGGAATTCACCGTTCGTAAATCGGTCTTGCATAAGGTCCGTAACTATCTCATTACCCTGCCCGATCAACCCGACCTGGACAAGGCTCTGGTGCTGCTGGGCATTCTCGACCGCAGGGGAGGGCTCGTCGCTGGTGTTCCCCGGCACATCGTTGCTCGTCCCTGCTGCAGGCTTGCCTACATTCGCGGCGCGCTCATCGCCGGCGGTTTCGTGGCCGATCCCCGCGGCGACTTTCATTTGGAGATCGCGGTGCAGGGCGAGCAGTATGCCCGGGGGCTTTGCGATCTATTGGAGCAGATTGGGGTCCATGCGCGCGTTAACGCGCGGCGCGGATCCTTTGCTGTCTACATTAAGAGCGCCGAGGAAATCGAGCATCTTCTAAAGCTGATTGGTGCCAAGCGCAGCGTTGCCGAGATCGAGGAGGCGCGCGCGGTCAAGTTGGTTAAGAACGATGTGAACCGTCGCGTGAATGCCGAGCTCGCCAACCAGACCAGAAGTGCGGGTGCCGCCCAACATCAGCTTGCGTTGATCGATGAGCTCGAACAGCGGGGTTTGCGCGACACGCTTCCGGACGCCTTGGCGGTCTTTTGCGACCTACGCGAGCGCTATCCCGATCTGTCGCTGCGCGATCTGGGCGAGATGGCTGACCCTCCCTTGTCGAAGTCTGCCCTGTACCATCGCGTTTTGAGGCTTGAAAAGCTCATTGAAGCAAACAGGTAGTTGAGCGAAACTGCTTATATAGGGATTGAACTGCTGTTTTACTCTTTAAAACGTTTTAACGTAAATTTGATTTTCAATTTCGAGCATTCTCGTGAAATTCAAGTCAAAAAAAAGGTATATTAGGCGAGTGGTTAGTTTGTGGGCCTCAACGGCGGGCGCTGTAGCTCGCGGGGGCCTTACGAAAGGAGACACAATGGCAGTAAAGGTTGCTATTAACGGCTTCGGTCGCATCGGTCGTCTGGCTTTCCGTCAGATGTTCGGTCATGAGGGCTCCGAGATCGTCGCTATCAACGACCTCACCTCTCCCGATATGCTCGCTTACCTGCTGAAGTACGACTCCACGCAGGGCAACTATGCTCGCGATCACGAGGTCGTTGCTGGCGAGGATTCCATCACCGTTGACGGCAAGGAGATTAAGATCTACAAGGAGGCCGACGCTAACAACCTGCCTTGGGGCGACCTTGACGTCGACGTCGTTCTCGAGTGCACCGGCTTCTACACCAGCAAGGCTAAGGCTCAGGCCCACATCAACGCTGGCGCCAAGAAGGTCGTCATCTCCGCTCCGGCCGGCAGCGATCTGCCCACCATCGTGTACAACGTCAACCATGAGACGCTGACCGCTGAGGACAACATCATCTCCGCTGCTTCCTGCACCACCAACTGCCTCGCCCCGATGGCCAAGGGTCTGAACGACTTCGCTCCCATCGTGTCCGGCATCATGACCACCATCCACGCCTTCACCGGCGACCAGATGCCGCTCGACGGCCCGCAGCGCAAGGGCAACTTCCGTCGCTCCCGCGCCTGCTCCGAGAACATCGTCCCGAACACCACGGGCGCTGCCAAGGCCATCGGCCTGGTTCTCCCCGAGCTCAACGGCAAGCTCATCGGTGCCGCCCAGCGCGTCCCGACGCCGACCGGCTCGCTGACCAACCTCTACGCCGTCGTTGACAAGAAGGTCACCGTCGACGAGGTCAACGCTGCCATGAAGGCCTACGCCGAGACCATCCCCGATACCTTCGCCTACAACGAGGACCAGATCGTCTCCCGCGACATCGTCGGCGAGACCCACGGCTCTATCTTCGACGCCACGCAGACCATGGCCTCCGACCTCGGCAACGGCCAGACCCTCGTTCAGGTCACCTCTTGGTACGACAACGAGAACTCCTACACCTCTCAGATGGTCCGCACCATCAAGTACTTCGAGAAGTTCGTTGCTTAATTTAGCTTTTAGCGAATAGCTCGTTGAGCGTCTAAAGAAGGGCGCGGCCTCATAGGGCTTACACCCTAGGGTCGCGCCCTTTTTATAAGAAATCGTCTGCCGTAATGGGAGGCAGACACGTACGAAAGGTAGAAGCAAACATGGCCTTTACCAAGAAGACCGTCCGCGACATCGATGTCGACGGCAAGCGCGTTCTCGTCCGCGTTGACTTCAACGTGCCTATCAAGGATGGCGTCGTTGGCGACACCACCCGTATCAAGGCTGCCCTGCCCACCATCAACTATCTCGTTGAGCACAACGCTCGCGTCATCCTCATGAGCCACCTCGGCCGTCCCGATGGCACCGGCTTCCAGCCCGAGCTGTCCCTCGAGCCCGTCGCCAAGAAGCTCGCCGAGCTCTCTGGTCTCGACGTTGCCTTTGTCGCCGACACTTACGGCGAGAAGGCTGCCGAGGCTGTCGCTGCCGTCGAGCCGGGCAAGGTTCTCGTTCTCGAGAACGTCCGCTTCGATAAGCGTGAGAAGAAGAACGATCCCGAGATCGCCAAGAAGCTCGCTTCCTATGGTGACGTCTTCGTTCTCGATGCCTTCGGCACCGCTCACCGCGCCCAGGGTTCCGTCGTGGGCCCCGCCGCTTACCTGCCTGCCGTCGCTGGCTTCCTGCTTGAGAAGGAGGTCGACACGCTGACCGGCATCTTCGCCGAGCCCGAGCGCCCCTTCGTCGCTATCGTCGGCGGTTCCAAGGTTTCCTCCAAGATCGGCGTTCTCGATCACCTCATCGACTCCGCTGACACCCTGATTATCGGTGGCGGCATGGCCTACACCTTCTTCCTGGCTCAGGGCCTGTCCGTCGGTCAGTCCCTCAAGGAAGAGGACTGGGTCGAGCGCGCCGGCGAGATGCTCAAGAAGGCCGAGGAGAAGGGCGTCAAGATCCTGCTCCCCATCGACAACCGCGTTGCCGATCACTTTGGTGAGGATGCTGTCCCCGAGGTTGTCGCTTCCGACGCTATCCCCGACGATCGTGAGGGCATGGACATCGGCCCCAAGACCGAGGAGCTCTACGCCGAGGCCGTCAAGGGCGCCAAGACCGTGTTCTGGAATGGCCCCATGGGCGTCTTCGAGTTCGACAACTTCGCTCACGGCACCCAGGCTATCGCCGAGGCTGTCGCCGAGGCCGACTGCACCTCGATCATCGGCGGTGGCGACTCCGTCGCGGCTGTCAACAAGTTCAACCTGGCCGACAAGATGAGCTGGATCTCCACCGGTGGTGGCGCTTCCATGGAGCTCGTCGAGGGTAAGGCCCTGCCCGGAGTGGAGGCGCTTCTCGATGCCTAATCGCACCCTTCTCATCGCTGGTAACTGGAAGATGAACAACGACGTCGCCGAGGCCGCCAAACTCGCCGACGAGCTGGCTCAGGCTCTGCCCGAGGTTCCGGCTGGCGTCGAGGTGCTCGTCTGCCCTCCGACCATCGACATCACCACGGTTCATGACCGCATTCAGGCTGCCCCCATCGCCCTCGGTGCACAGAACGTGTACTGGGAGGCCAAGGGTGCCTTCACCGGTGAGTCCTCTTGCGACATGCTCAAGTCCGCTGGCTGCACCTACTGCATCATCGGTCACTCCGAGCGTCGCGACTACTTCCACGAGACCGACGAGGATCAGAACAAGAAGGCCAAGGCCCTCGTTGCCGCCGGTCTTGTTCCCGTCTTCTGCTGCGGCGAGTCCCTTGAGGTCCGCGAGGCTGGCACCTATGTCGAGCACGTCGTGAACCAGGTCAAGGCTGGCCTTGCTGGTCTTGAGATCACCTGCCCCAAGCAGGTCGTCGTCGCCTACGAGCCCATCTGGGCCATTGGCACCGGCAAGACCGCTACCGCCGAGGATGCTCAGGAGGTCTGCGGCGCTATCCGTGAGACCCTCAAGGAGATGTTCGGCGAGGAGCTCGCTAACGGCATCCGCGTTCTCTATGGTGGCTCTGCCAAGCCCGGCAACATCGCTGAGCTCGTCGCCAAGCCCGACGTTGACGGCGCCCTCGTGGGCGGCGCTTCGCTCAAGGCTGCCGACTTTGCCTCTATGGTCGTCAAGGCAGGCGAGTAGGACATATGGCACAGCGTCATCTTCCTGCACTCCTGATCATCATGGATGGCTGCGGCCTTGCTCCGGCCGATGGCGAGAACGCCGTCGCCGCTGCCAAGACGCCCTTCCTTGATAGCCTGTACGAGAAGTATCCTCACACCACGCTCGGTGCTTCGGGCGAGGACGTGGGCCTTCCCGACGGTCAGATGGGCAACTCCGAGGTGGGCCACCTCAACATCGGTGCCGGCCGCATCGTGTTCCAGGAGCTTTCGCGCATCAACAACGCCATCAAGGACGGCTCCATCGCCAAGAACGAGGTCTTCGTCAAGGCTATGGACGACGTTAAGGCTGACGGCAAGACTCTCCACCTCATGGGCCTTATGAGCCCTGGCGGCGTTCATTCTCACATGAACCACGTCGAGGCTCTGGTCAAGATGGCTGCCGAGCACGGTGTCAAGACCGTTCGCGTCCACGCCTTCATGGATGGCCGCGACGTTGACCCGCAGTCCGGTGCCGGCTACATGAGCGAGTTCTGCGCCTTCCTGGCGAAGATTTCCGAGGAGACCGGTTGCGACGCTCGCGTTGCCACCGTGTCGGGCCGTTATTGGGCCATGGACCGCGATAACCGTTGGGAGCGCATCCAGCGCGCCTACGACGTCATGGTCAATGCGTCCGATGCCGATGTCGACCCCGTTGCCGGTATCAAGGCCTACTACGAGAAGGATCCGCGCGGCGACGAGTTCGTCGAGCCCTTCGCTGCCCACAACGAGGGCATCCACGAGGGCGATGCGGCCATCTTCTTCAACTTCCGTCCCGACCGCGCCCGTCAGATGACCCGCGTGTTCACGGACAAGGAGTTCGACGGCTTTGAGCGCGAGCAGATTAAGCTTTCTCACTTTGTGACGATGACCGAGTACGATCCGACGTTTGACGTCGAGGTCGCATTCCCCAAGACGTTCCCCGAGAACGTCCTGGCCGACGTTATCGCCGCCAATGGCCTGAAGCAGCTGCACACCGCCGAGACCGAGAAGTACGCCCACGTGACGTTCTTCCTCAACGGCGGCATCGAGGAGCCCAAGGAGGGCGAGGAGCGCGTGCTCGTCGCTTCCCCCAAGGTCGCTACCTACGATCTGCAGCCTGAGATGAGCGCTCCCGAGGTTACCGAGAAGCTTGTCGCCGCCATCAACGAGGATCGCGCTGATTTCTACATCGTGAACTTCGCGAACTGCGACATGGTTGGTCACACCGGTGTCTTCGACGCCGCCGTTAAGGCCGTCGAGGCTGTTGACGATGCCCTGTCCAAGGTTGTCCCGGCGATTCTCGCCAAGGGCGGCTTTGCGCTGATTACCGCCGACCACGGCAACGCCGATCACATGTTTGACGTTGCTTCCGACGGTTCCAAGCATCCGTTCACGGCTCACACCACCAACCGTGTGCCGTTCATCATCGTTGATGAGAAGGCCAAGCTCACCGGTATCGAGGACGGCCGTCTTTCCGATATCGCTCCGACCATGCTCACCATGGCTGGTATTGAGCCTTCCGCCGAGATGACGGGTCGCGTGCTCGCCATCGAGGCCTAATAGAAAACAAATACCGTTTTCTAGTAAGGGGGTTGTCCACGACCGGACAACCCCCTTTTTAATATTTCTGCCATTTCTACCCCGTCCCCGAGTGGCGGGTAGGGGAGAGCGGGGGTTGTGGTACAGTACTGGAGTTTGAATTGTTCTATTAAGGAGCTTATCTATGGGTCCGTTCCAGATTCTTCTGTTTGTCGTTTGGGCTGTCTCTGCCGTGGCGCTGACGATTCTCGTCCTGATGCATTCCGGTAAGGGCACCGGCGTTTCGGATATGATCGCTAGCTCGCTGTATAACTCCAGCTCTGCCACAGGCGTTATGGAGCAGAACCTCGATCGCCTGACCGTCATCATGGCTGTCGTGTTTGCCGTGTGCGTTGTGCTGTGCATGTTCTTCTTCCCGCAAGGCATCGTGGGCTACTAAACACGAGCCGCATAAAATAATTGAAAAGGGTTCCGCAAGTGCGGGACCCTTTTTGTTTACAAATTTGTAACAGAGTCAAAATATCCCCACATACTTCGCCCAACTAAAGAAATTCTTGACCGTTGACCGGAATTAGCCCCAAATCGTGCATAAAATGCGCTACTGTATTACGAAACGTTGGTCCGTTGTGCATAACCAGCCATAGCGACGGGCGACGTTTTTATGGTTCGGATCGGATTGTCTCGACATGTGTCCGACTGAACATTTCTTTGTCCTATCTCATAAGGAGGATGGCATGGCTGATTCTATGTTCCACCAGCCCGTTATGGGTCGTCGCGCCTTCGTTGGCGGTACCCTTGCTGCGAGCTCCATGGCTTTTCTTGCCGCATGCGGCAAGAAGGGTGGCGACGCTTCCGGTTCTGAGTCCGGTTCGACGCTGAACTTCTACATCAACAACCCGGTCTGCATCGACCCCTACAACGTCCAGGAGGACCAGGGCACTCAGGTCGAGTACCAGCTCTTTGACGCTTTGACCTCTTACGACGCCGAGAAGGGCGAGATCGTTCCGCTGGCTTGCGAGTCCTTTGAGTCCAATGACGACGCCACCGAGTTTACCTTCAAGATCAAGAAGGCCAAGTTCCACAACGGTGACGACGTTACCTCCAAGTCCTTCAAGCTCGGTTGGGAGCGTCTGGTCAACACCAAGTCGGCCATCGCTACCGAGTACGGCCCTTCCGAGGTCTCCTATCACCTTTCCATGGTCGAGGGTTATGACGACCTGCTTGCCGGTAACGCTACCGAGCTCAGCGGTGTTACGTGCCCCGACGATGAGACCCTCGTCGTCAAGCTGTCTTCCGCTTACGCTGACTTCCCCTTCGTCGCCTCTCATCCGGCTCTGGCCCCGGTTCCCGAGTGCGCCGAGTCCGATGTCAAGAGCTTCTATCTTGCCCCGGTCGGTAACGGCCCGTTCATGATGGACGGCAAGTGGGAGGATGGCCAGGAGATCAACGTCAAGAAGTTCGACGATTACTATGGCGACAAGGCCAAGATCGATGGCATCCACTTCCAGGTCATCAAGGACATGGAGACCGCTTACAAGGAGTTCCAGGCCGGTAACCTCGATGTCTGCGACGTTCCCGTCGCTCAGATCGATGCCGCCAAGAAGGATCGCGGCGTGTCCAAGGACGGCTACACCATGGGTGACGGCGAGCGCATGCTGCTCGGCGCCGAGCCTTCCACGTACTATCTGACCTGCAACACCACGGCCGAGCCGTTCAACAACGCCGACCTGCGTAGGGGCATCTCCCTGGCCATTAACCGTGAGGCCATCTGCAAGACCATCTTCAAGGGTACCCGTACCCCTGCCGACGGCATTGTTCCTCCGGGCATCGATGGCTACAAGGAGGGCGCATGGGAGTTCTGCGCCTACGATGTCGACAAGGCTAACGAGTACCTCGACAAGGTTGCTCCCGCTGGCGCTAACGGCGATCGTGGCATTAGCGTGACCCTGTCCTACAACCAGGACGGCGGTCACAAGGAGATCATGGAGTCCATCATCGGTGACCTCGCCAAGGTTGGCGTTACCGCTGTCTCCGATACCCCTGAGTGGTCTGCCCTGCTCGAGCAGTATCAGAACTTTAACTATCAGTTCGGTCGTCTGGGTTGGATTGCCGACTACCCGATCATGGACAACTTCCTGTATCCGCTGTTCCACTCCGACTCCCTCGGTGGCGACAACCGCTCCGGTTACAACAACCCCGAGTTCGACGCCAAGGTCGACGAGGCTCGTACTATTGTTGACGACGAGGAGCGCGTCGCTAAGATGCAGGAGGCCGACGCAATGGTCGCTGCCGACTGCCCGGTCATCCCGATTATGTTCTACACGCACACCATCGCCGGCTCCGATCGCATTAAGCACCTCTATGTCGATCCGCAGAAGCACGCCGATCTGGGTACCGCTGAGCTCGCCTAAGAGTTTGCAGCTTCCGTGAGGGTCAAGTATTTACGTAGACCTCATGGGAAACATACAGTTCTCCCTAACCTGGGGTAAACTGGCTGATGGTAATTTTGGGATGCCGGTCTGGCGATCGGCATCCCATTTAGGTTAATCCCTAGATAGGGGAGTGGTATGGGTAAGTACATCGTTAAACGTGTGCTTCAGTTCATCCCGGTGTTTTTGGGCGTTACGCTGATTCTGTTCGCCCTCCAGAATATCGTGCCGGGAGATCCGATCAAGCTGATCGGTGGAGACAAGGCTCTGTCCCCCGAGGTGGAGCTTCAGCTTCGCGTCCGCTATCACCTGGTCCAGACGGACGAGGACGGCAACGCGATCCTTGACGAGAACGGCGACCCCGTTCAAACGTCGCTCGTGGACCGTTACTTGTATTACATGAACGGCCTGCTTCATGGCGATCTGGGCAATTCGTATCAGCGCAAGCTGCCGGTTACGGAAATCTTTGCCCAGAAGTATCCGTATACGGTCAAACTTGCCGCGTGCGCCATCGTGCTCGAGGCAATTATGGGTATCGGTGCGGGTATCATTTCGGCGGTAAAGCGTTATTCCTTCTGGGATATTTTGGTAACGCTCACCACGTCGATCCTCGTTGCGGTCCCGGCCTTCTGGCTCGGTATGTTGCTGCAGCTGTTCTTTGGCGTCATCCTCAAGGACGCCACGGGCGGTGCAATCTCCATGCCGATCTCGGGTGCCGGCGGTTCCAGCTCTCAGTATCAGGATTGGATGCACTATGTGCTTCCGACCATTACGCTGGCTTCGGTTTCGACCGCTTATGCTGCGCGCATTATGCGCTCGCAGCTGCTTGACGTCATGAACCAGGATTACATCCGTACGGCAAAGGCCAAGGGTCTCTCCAATCGTGCGATCATCGTCAAGCATGCGCTTAAGAATGCACTCATCCCCGTCGTTACCTATATTGGTGTCGACTTTGGCGGCATGCTTTCGGGCGCCATCCTGACCGAGACGGTCTTTAACTGGCCCGGTATCGGCTATGAGGTCTATCGCGCCATTAGCATGCGTGACTGGCCCATCGTTATGGGCGGCGTTACGCTCATCGTTGTCGTCGTCATGGTGATCAACCTGCTCGTCGACATTAGCTATGCATTCCTCGACCCGCGCATCCGCCTTGGCGGTCCGTCGGATAAGGCCTAAGGGAGGTACGTCTCATGCAGGAAACTGATTCTCAGTCTCAGGAGCAGGCTACCGCCACCAAGGTCGCATCTGCTCCCGCCAAGTCCCGCACGCTGTGGGGCGACGCTTTTAAGCGTCTTCGTAAGAACAAGCTCGCCGTTATCGGTGTCTGCTGGATCATCATCGTCGTTGTGGTTGCCCTGACCGCAGATCTGTGGGCTAAGCCCTGGCTCGGTTCTCCGACGGCTTCCGACTCGACCACTATGGCCGAGACGTCGCTGCTGGCTCCGTGTGCAGAGCATCCGTTTGGCACCGACGCCCTTGGTCGTGACATTCTTGTCCGCGTTATCTACGGTGCGCGCGTTTCGCTGTCCGTCGGAATTATGGCCACCGCGATCTCCACGCTGATTGGTCTGGTCATGGGTGCTCTGGCCGGTTTCTACGGCGGCATCTGGGATACGATCATCATGCGCTGTGCGGACATCTTCCTGGCGTTCCCGTACGTGCTGTTCGTTGTCGCCATGATCGCCGTTATCGGCCGTGGTCTTCAGAACGTCTTTATCGCCATCGGTATTCTCGGCTGGCCTTCGATTGCGCGCGTCTTCCGCTCTGCGATCTTGACCGTCAAGGAAAACGACTATGTTGATGCTGCGCGCGCGATGGGTGCATCTGATGCTCGTATCGTTGTACGTCACATCTTCCCGAACTCCGTCGCCTCCATCGTGGTCTACGCGACCATGAACATTGGTGGCGCCATTCTGACCGAGTCCGCTCTGTCCTTCCTCGGCATGGGCGTTATTCCGCCTACGCCTTCGTGGGGCTCCATGATTCAGGACGGTCAGCAGTATCTTCTGACTGCTCCCTGGATGATGATCATGCCCGGTCTGGCAATTCTCTCGACGGTGCTCGCCTTCACCCTGCTGGGTGACGGTCTGCGCGACGCCCTCGACGTCAAGATGAAGGACGCATAAGGATGAAGAAGAACAAGAACTATGTGGACCTGAAGGACCAGCCTGTTCCCGAGGGCCAGCATCTGCTCGAGGTCGATGACCTTAAGATGTATTTCCACACCGAGGACGGCGTTGTTCGCGCTGTCGACGGTGTCTCCTACACGCTCGATCGCGGCGAGACCCTGGGCGTCGTCGGTGAGTCCGGCTCCGGTAAGTCCGTGACCGCCATGACCATCATGGGTCTTATCTCGATGCCTCCGGGAAAGATCGAGGGCGGCGACGTTCGCTATCGCGGTCGTTCTATCCTCGAGATGACCGAGGAGGAGATGCAGCACATTCGCGGCAACGACATCGCGATGATCTTCCAGGATCCTATGACCTCCTTGAACCCGGTCTATAAGATCGGCAAGCAGGTGGGCGAGGGCCTTCGTCTGCACCGTGGCTACTCCAAGCAGGAGGCGCTCAAGCGCGCTACCGAGCTTTTGGACCTCGTGGGTATCCCCGAGTCCGAGAAGCGCGTCAATGAGTATCCGCACCAGTTCTCCGGCGGTATGCGTCAGCGTGTCATGATCGCTATGGCTCTTGCCTGCGATCCCGATATCCTGATTGCCGACGAGCCCACGACGGCTCTGGACGTTACCATTCAGGCTCAGATTATCGAGCTCATGCAGGAAATGCAGGAGAAGAACGGTAACGCCATCATTATGATTACCCATGACCTGGGCGTCGTTGCCGATATGGCCGATAAGATCATGGTTATGTACGCCGGCCGTCCCGTCGAGTTCGGTACTGCTGAGGAAATCTTCTACGAGAGTCGCCACCCCTACACCTGGGGCCTTATCCGCTCCATCCCGGAGCAGGCCATCGAAGAGAAGAAGCCGCTTACGCCGATTCACGGCAACCCGCCTTCGCTCATGAACCTGCCTGAGGGCTGCGTGTTCTCGCCTCGTTGTCCCTATGCGACGGACAAGTGCCGCAAGCAGCGCCCCGAGCGCGTTGTCACCGAGTCTGGTCATTACTCTGCGTGCCACTACTCCGGTGACCCCGAGTTCCTCAAGAACGCTCCTGAGACGTCCCGTACGCGCAAGGATTCCAAGAAGGGAGGCGAGGCGTAATGGCAGATACCAACGAGCGTACTCCGCTGCTGAAGGTCGAGCACCTCTCTAAGGAGTTCCCCGCTGAGTCCGGCATGTTCGCCAAGCGCTTCTCCAAGCGTGTTGTCTCTGCAGTAAATGACATTTCGTTCGAGATTTATCCGGGCGAGACCTTTGGTCTGGTTGGTGAGTCTGGTTGCGGTAAGTCCACGACGGGTCGCACCATCATGCGCCTGACCAAGCCGACCGCCGGTAAGGTGTTCTTCCAGGGTAAAGATGTTGCCGAGATGAGCAAGCATGAGATCAAGGACATGCGTCGCGAGATGCAGTTCATCTTCCAGGATCCCTATGCTTCGCTCAATCCCCGTATGACCATCGGCGAGATCGTCTCCGAGCCCATGACCATTCATGGCGTGGGTACCAAGGAGGAGCGTATCGAGCGCGTCCGCGAGCTGCTGGACGTCGTCGGTCTGAATCCCGAGCACATCAACCGTTATCCGCACGAGTTCTCGGGCGGCCAGCGCCAGCGTGTCGGCATCGCCCGCGCGTTCGCTCTGAAGCCCAAGCTGATTATCTGCGACGAGCCTGTCTCTGCACTTGACGTATCCATTCAGGCCCAGGTTCTGAACCTTCTTAAGGAGCTCCAGGACAAGTTCGGTACCGCGTATCTGTTTATCGCTCACGACCTGTCCGTCGTGCAGCACATTTCCGATCGCGTTGCCGTTATGTATCTGGGTAAGATGGTTGAGGTTTCGGACTGGAAGACGCTCTATAGCGAGCCTCACCATCCGTACACGCAGTCGCTGCTGTCTGCCGTGCCGGTTCCCGATCCGGATATCCAGAAGACCCGTAAGCGCATCATCCTCGCCGGCGATCCGCCGTCACCGTTGGATCCGCCGACCGGTTGCCGTTTCCACACCCGCTGCCCGATCGCGCAGGGTATTTGCTCTGAGAAGCTTCCCGAGTTTAAGGAAGTCGCACCGGGTCACTGCTGCGCGTGCCACTTCGCGGAGCCGTTCCCGATCAAGGAATCGCATATCGACCTGTAGTCGGTTGTTCTCGTCCGGGCCCGCCCTGAAGTTACTTTTTCAGAACGTCCTCGGACATGCAAGAAACCCCCGCTGCGCACTTCGTGCGGCGGGGGTTTCTTGCGTCCTGCGGAGTGTTCTGAAAAAGTAACTTCAGGGCGGGCCCTGCGGTAACTCGGCAGGGGGAGTGCGATTCCTTGATCGCTTACTTAATCTGATGAGAAATTGAGTGAGGCCGGAGCTTTGGCTCCGGCCTCCTTATATAAGGGCTCGGCAAAGCCGAGCCACCAAATTTGCATCAGCCCCCAGAACATGTTTGAGAACTGTGCCTGAAGTACGTATTTGCAGGCCCCGAATCGGTGTTGCCTCCCGCCGCATTCCGCAGGGGGAGCGATATTTTGTAGCACGAAGTGCGCAGCAAAATATCGCTCATGCCCGAGGACGCGCCGGGAGGCAACACCGATTCGGGGCCGGACACGCGGATTTACCTGCGCATTTACAAATTCGTAAACTTTTTTGAAAAAAGTGCTTGCACAGTTCTCGAATCATAGGTTATTATCTTTCTCGTTGAACGCGCGGGTCCAACAAAACGAACCGTGAATCAACAACATAGCATGTCGGAGTGGCGGAATTGGCAGACGCGCTAGCTTGAGGTGCTAGTGACCGCTTTTTGGTCATGCGGGTTCAAGTCCCGCCTCCGACACCATCGCATTTGAGAAGCCTCTTCGGAGGCTTTTTTGTTACCGATAGACGGTGGGGTCCACGATGGAAACGCTTGAACGCAACGAGTGGGCAGACGTTGCCCAGCTAGTCGAGATCACGAGCGATGCTGTCATCATCTGCGAGCTCGACGGAACCATTCTGCATGTGAATAATCGCTTACTTGGTTTGATGTGCGAGGAACGCGCCGACGTCATCGGTGGAGATGTTAAAGACGTCCTGTACTCGTCCGCTTTTGAACGTGCGACGGAACATCGTCTGCCATTTGAAACTGATGGCTCCGAGAACGAACTGATGCTCAAGCTGAGTGACGGCTCCTTTATCCCCGTCTTGGTTCGTGCGGGCTCCGTAACGCCTCCACGCATCTTTGGGCGCCGCGCGCCACGTGTCCTGGTGGCGCTCCATAGCATCGAAGAACAGTATTCGCACGACCGCCAGCTCAAGCGTGCGCTTTCGGAGCTTAGAGTGGCGAACAAGCGCCTCTCTGGCACGCTCTCGGTCATTATGAGCACTGTGGGCTCCGATGAGTTACCCAGCCTACTTGATACCGTTTTGAACCAGCTTGTAGGAACGCTCGATGCTTCGGGTGCCGCTATCTATTTTTCTGAGAGCGGCGGTTTTAAACTTCGCGGTGTTTCCAAGGAGCTGTACGACAGCTACCTGCCTGAGTTTTTGCCGTATGGTGCTGGCATTCCGACGTATGTTCTTCGTGAGTCGCGTGCCTGTCGCTTGTCGATTCAACAGGACCTTGAGGGTGATAAGGCCGCCTCCGGTATGTTTATGGACTTGGACAATCGTTCTAAGCACCTGTTGCGCATGCAGGATATGCCTCCGTACCGCAGCGAGATCTGTCTTCCCGTTTTTTACGGTACGCAGATTCTTGGCGTGCTGGAAGTTGGTTGGAAACGCCCTCAGGCACCGCTCGCCTATGACGTTAATGTGCTCGAGGTCATTTGCGATTACCTGTCTATCCAGCTGGTCGGCATGGCATCGAGCCTTCGCTCCCGTCGCACGGCCGAGCTTGGCCGCTCGCTCAATGTCTTGCGTGATGAGTTGTTTACCTTTCTAGACGATTCCGCCGCGGCTACCCAGGCGGTATCGTCCGAGATCTGCAATATGCTTAACTGCCATTTTTGCCCTGTTGAGTATGACGCCAGTCTGGATTCCTACGTCATAGATTTTGAAGGCGGCAGTCGCGTTGCTTTGCCGGACGATCCCGAGAAGCTTTTCTTTTCCACGACGGCGCCAGCGGCACGTCTGGGGGCTGGCCCTGATGGCTTTGAGGCATCTGTTTTGGGCGGTACGAGTGCCGAGGACCTTAAGCACGTCCGTATAACTCGCGTTGACGAATCGATGCCTATGGGAGGCTGGCTTAGGGCGCATGGTCTGCCTTGTCAAGGTCTCTACGTCGACTCCGGCATCGAGGCGGGGCGCCCGCGCTCTGAGGGTGATGGCAAGCACAGTAACGACGCGATTGTTCCTGCTTCTGTTGCGAAGAGCCCGACGACGCGCGCGCTGCTGCTTCGTGATGGTAGCCAAGAGCCGATTGATGATCTTGAATATGACTACTTGGTGCACTTGGCGCATGACTTTGAACTGATCTACGAAGGCGAATCTCAAAAGCGCGAGGAGCGCCATATCGCTCAGACCCTTCAGATCGGCATGAGAAATTCCCTGGGGGATGTTCCGGGTATCGCAACCGATTCGGTGTACCTGTCGGCCACGAACTCGGCGTTGGTCGGCGGCGATTTCTATACGCTCATCCGTCTTCCCGACGACTGCGCCGTCATGATTTTGGGCGATGTGTCTGGCAAAGGCATTGAGGCTGCATCGATGTCCGCGCTCGTCAAGACGGCCCTGACGGCATATGCCTGGGAGGGCGCTGGACCGGCCCGCATGGCACGCTCCCTTAACAGCATGCTCATGGGCTTCTCGAGGGTCGAGACGTTCGTGACGGCCTTTATCGCCAAGATTGACCTTAAAGCCGGACGCGCAACGTATTGTTCGGCGGGCCATCCTCCGACCATGGTCATCAGGCCAGAGTCGATGCCGCTGGGTGGCGGCGAGGCCCGTGGGGGAGAGGTCGAGCTGCTTGGATGCCAATCGGGCGTAATCGGTGCCTTTGAGAGCATGGTGTACGAGACGGGAGTGTTTACGTTCGCTCCTGGCGACATGCTCTTCATGTATACGGATGGAACGATTGAGGCCCGCGACCGCACCGGAGCGTTCTTTGGCGAGCAGCGCCTTCGTGACCTTCTGCTCTCTGTCTCGGGTGAGGGCGTATCGGGAATCTGCGGCAAGGTCTTGGGCGAGCTTGACCGATTTACCGAATCGGCGCTGGACGATGACATTGCATTGGTGTCCCTTGAGTTTTTACGGGGTCGTTCATAGACGACGCTGGGCGGGCTGAATCCGTACGGTTGGGGAAACGAATGCATCGAGTGGGCTTTTTTGGGGAACCATGGTCGTATGAATGAGTGGAATGACATAGCGGTTTTGACGCCACCAGGCGATATCGACATCGCCACGGTGCCTG
Organism: uncultured Collinsella sp.; assembly: GCA_900556605.1. GTDB lineage: Bacteria > Actinomycetota > Coriobacteriia > Coriobacteriales > Coriobacteriaceae > Collinsella. Next base: position 44,721 of record USPC01000006.1, read on the forward strand.
CGCTGCGTCGGCGGCTGGATGCTTTGATTGGCCGCGGCGTGCGTCGTGTCGTCATCAACTGTCAGACTGTTAGCTTTATCGATTCGACGGGCTTGGCATTCCTGCTTACGCGCGCTCGTGAGCTCATGAGGCGAGAAGGCCTGCTTTCGCTCGTCAATGCATCAGGTGAAGTTGTTCGCTTTTTGGAGATTGCTCGTCTTGTCGATATCCTCCATGTCGCGGGGCCGGCACGGGAGTCTATTCCCGCCATTCCGGTGGGGGAGCTGCCTCGCTGGAGTAAGAGCGTCGAGGTCCGTCAGGGTATCGAGAATCTTCCATACTACCGACATCGCATCGCCGAACTCCTTGAATCGCTTCCGTTGCGCCGTGACGAGCGCTACGATGTCGCATTGGCGTCGGGGGAGGCGCTGGGTAATGCCTATGACCATGCGGGTGGTATCGGGTGCGTCCTGACGGTTCAGGCCTATGGCGATCGCGTTGTGGTTGAGGTGCTTGATCGAGGTGTCGGCTATTCTATCGATGAAACGAGCGAACCGGTCGCATCTGAGGAGCGTGGCCGTGGCATCAAGCTTATGCGTATGCTCGTCGATAACGTGGAGGTTGCTCGTCGTACGGACGGCGCCGGCACGCGCGTGCAGATGGTGAAGCTGTTTAGCGGAGCGCTGGAATCGTGTGCCTAGCCAATCGCTTTAGCGCGTTTAGCTACTAAGAACATGCGGCAGACAAGTTTTTTGAAAAAAAGTACTTGCGTCTTTTGGACAACTCGCGTAAATTAATAACCCGCAAGCGGACATGGCTCAGTTGGTAGAGCACAACCTTGCCAAGGTTGGGGTCGCGGGTTCGAGCCCCGTTGTCCGCTCCAACTATCTTACGCGGTTCTAACGAACCGCGTTTTTTGTTGACGCTGCGCGGGCCCCGGACACCCCATCTTGCCCCTCAATCGTCGGTCGCGTACATAAAGTACGCTTCCCTCCTCTTTCGCGGCAACCTGGGGCACCCGGAGCCCGCTCGCTGTCGTGGCCGGGAAAGTGGGTCTTCCGTTCTTTTCACTAATCGGTCGATTCGTCCCGGGAGGTTCGAACCCGAGAGGGAGCGAGCGTTTTGGGGCGTGGCTGTGGCGTTGTTTGTCGCGAATGTCTGCTTTGGGCGTATCATCGTGGGCATCTCACAAAACCTCGTTGCAAGGGAGGCACGCCCCATGGTTACAGAAAAGTCTTCTTCGCGTTCATGGATGTCCGATGCCGCGATCTATCAGATCTACCCGCGCTCGTTTAAGGATTCGACTGGTTCGGGTCTGGGCGATATCGCGGGCATTACCCAGCAGATGGACTATCTTGAGCGGCTGGGTATCGAGGCCATCTGGCTGAGCCCGTTTTACCCATCGCCTCTTGTCGATGGTGGCTATGATGTGGCGGACTACTGCGATGTCGATCCACGTCTCGGCTCGCTTGACGGCTTCGATGATATGATCGCTGCGGCTCACGCGCGCGGCATCAAGGTCATCGTCGACATCGTGCCCAACCATTCATCCAGCCAGCACCCCTGGTTCAAAGCCGCTCTTGCCGCCGGCCCCGGATCGCCCGAGCGCGCCCGTTATATCTTCCGCGATGGTCGCGGCGAGCATGGCGAGCTGCCTCCCACCAATTGGAATGCCAACTTTGGCGGCCCCGCATGGACGCGTGTTGCGGACGGTCAGTGGTATCTGCACATGTTTACGCCCGAGCAGCCGGACTTTGACTGGTCATGCCCTGAGGTTCACGCGCTCTTTTGCGACGTCCTGGCGTTTTGGAGCGATCGAGGCGTCGATGGCTTTCGCATTGATGTGGCGCAGGGTCTCGCCAAGGATCTCGACCGCGATGACCTCGACCGGTGGCATCTCGCCGAGGGCGATGACATGGTTGACGACGGCACCCATCCGCTGTGGGACCGCAACGAGGTCCACGAGATCTATCGCGAGTGGCGCCGCGTGTTCGACCGCTATAATCCGCCGCGCAGTGCCGTTGCCGAGGCGTGGGTGCTGCCCGAGCGCCAGTATCTCTACGCGCGTCCCAGCGAGCTTGGCCAGACATTCAACTTTGAGTTTGCCAAGGCCGCTTGGACCTATGATGACATGCACACTGCAATCGAGAAGGGCTTGAAGGCAGCCGTCGAATCCGATTCCGCCTCGACTTGGGTACTCTCCAACCACGACGTGCCGCGCGTGGCGACACGCTATGCCCTGCCGCAAATCAAGGCGACGCGCTACCACCAGATTGCGCTCGACTGGCTCTTACGTGACGGGTCGTCTTATGACGAGGACCGTGAACTCGGCGAGCGCCGCGCGCGGGCGGCCCTTTTGCTTGAACTGGCGCTTCCGGGCTCGGCATACGTGTATCAGGGCGAGGAGCTCGGCCTTTTTGAGGTGGCTGATATCCCGTGGGCTGCACTCGAAGACCCTACTGCGACCAATACGCACGGACCGAAGCGTGAGAAGGGGCGCGACGGCTGTCGTGTGCCCCTGCCGTGGGTGGCGGCGGACGATCCCGCGCATGGCGGATCGTTTGGGTTTTCGCCGGCAGACGCCGATGCGGCGCCCCATCTGCCGCAGCCTGCATGGTTTTCCGATTATGCTGCCGATAGGGAAGAAGTGGACCCGACATCGATGCTTGCGCTCTATCGTGACGCCCTCTGGCTGCGGCGCAAGCTGCGCGGGTGCGCCAACGATCTTGCGTGGCTCGATCTTGACGGGCGCACCGGTCTTGCGGATGGTGCCGAGGGCGCTGAGGGCGGCGTCATCGCCTATCGCCGCGATAACGGCTGGGCGTGTGTGACGAACTTCGGTGCAGCACCTGTGGAGCTGCCGGCGGGCAGGGTCCTGCTCACCTCATCACCGCTTGCAGACGGCAGGCTCACGCAGGACAGCTCTGCCTGGATCATGCTCGGCGAGATGTAGTGGCCTCTTGCGGCGAGTTTGCGTTTGCCTGCGCCTTCCGTGGTGGCTGATGTCCTCGCGAGGTTCGCGAGGGCGTCGCAAAACTTTTTGGTTGATTTCCGATCTCAGCCGAACACATTGAGCGGATAGGCCATTCCCGCAGT
>USPC01000007.1 GCA_900556605.1 uncultured Collinsella sp.
CGGCGAGTTAGCCGGCAGGTCGGCATGTCAATCCTGGTCTAACAGAGCCTTATTTAATCCCCGTCCCGAAATTGAACCGCCCCCTCATTTCTTGAATATTAGAAATGGGGGCTTCTTTATGGACGAGAGAGTCAGGCACGACGCCACGCTGAGGACTCTTTCAGCAGAGCTTTGCGACAGGGGGTACGGGCGCGCCGAAGGCCGGCGGGAGGCCGAAGGGTGGCCGGACCCGGCCGGAGCCGGCGGCGTGCGAGGGCAAGCTCATGCGACGGAGCTGCTGCCCGGGCGCCTGAAGGACGAATTCTACAGGAACCGGACGTGGCGGAGCTTCGAGGAGTTCAAGCGGGACCTCGAAGCCTATACCGTTCACTGGAACAAGAGGAGGCAGGTTAAGCAAAAGGGACTGACCCCGGAGGAGTTCCGGAATCAGTCCCCATGCGTGGCATAGGCCGCTAATTGACCCGTCTAAGTTTCGGGGGCAGTTCATTTCAGCGCCGCCCGAGAAAGCTAAACGCCTTCTGGCAGGTTGTCCCGGACCGAGGGCGGCCACCTTGATCGCCCTCGGCCCTCACTCACCTCAACTGCTCCTCAATTACATAGAGCTGGTCGAAAAGGGCGCAGGCTAGCGGGCGCCTTCCTCATCGTCGTTGGGCCGGTAGGTGATGAACTCGATAACAAAGGCCAGGACGGCAGAGGCGAGCGAGGCGATGATCGCGAAGATCATGTGGGAGATCCCGGCGCCACCAGGGGTCCCGTCGATGAAGTTGAGCAGGTTGAAGACGCCGAGGCCGCCCGAGATGTACATGAGGGCGCCCGTCATTCCCACGATGGCGCCGCCAACGGCGGAGCTCAGGCATGCCACGACGAACGCGCGCTTGTTGGGGAGGGCGATGCCGTAGATGCCCGGCTCGGTGACGCCGAAGAAGAAGGCGGAGATCATCGCGGGAAGGGCGATGCCGCGGAAGCGCTCGTCCTTGTTTCTGAGGTACATGGCAAAGATGACCGCTCCGAGCGCGAACCCGTGGCCGATGGTGGCGGCGAGCACGCTGTCGTGGCCTAGGGTGTTCAGGTTCATGATGGAGATGGGGATGAGGCTCCAGTGGAAGCCGAAGATGACGAGGCACATCCACAGTCCGCCGACCAGGGCGCTGCCCAGGACGGAACCAACCACGGGAAGCTGGAAGATGAACGAGAACGCCGCGCTCAGCAGGTTGGTGATGAGGGTGGCCACCGGGCCGATGACGAGGTAGCCCAAGACGATGGAGACCGTCATCGTGGCGAGCGGGACGAGGAACATCTTGAGCGCAGTCGGCATCCAGCTCTTGAGCCAGCGCTCAAGGATAGAGCCGAACCACACCATGAGAAGGACGGGAATCACCGAGCTCACGTAGCCGGACACGGGCATGATGATGGGGACCCCGAGGGCGGTGGCGTACCACGAGAACGTGCCGGCCACGCCGAGGTCGATGCTGCCGAGCGCCTCACCCGAGGTCAGGGCGACCATCGTCGGGTAGAGGAGCGCCACGCCGATTGCCACGCCGGTGAACTCGTTCATGCGGAACTTGCGCGCGGCACTGAATGCCAGGGCGACGGGGAGGAAGTAGAAGAAGCCGTCAGCCACGGTGTAGAGCAGCGTGTAGAGGCCGTCGTTTGCAAAGGCCGGGACGAAGTAGGTGATGAGGGCAAGCAGTCCCTTCATGATGCCTGCGGCGGCAAGCGGTCCCAGGATGGGCTGGAAGATGCCAGAGATGAGGTCGATGACGACGGAGGCAACGGTCTTATCGCCCTGGGGCTCGTCGTCGGCGCTTGCGCCGCCCGAGAAGTTGCCGGCCTCCAGGACCGCGTCGTAGACGTCCTCGACGATGTTACCCACGACCACCTGGTACTGGCCGTTGGCCTGGATGACCTGGATAACGCCCTTGAGGGCCTCGATCTTGGCAGTGTTGGCGCGGGACTCGTCCTTGAGCTTGAAGCGCACGCGCGTGATGCAGTGCGCGACGCTGGCGACGTTCTCGGCGCCGCCTACGTTCTCGAGTATGGATCTGGCCAGATCGTCGTATTTTTCAGCCATTATTTTCTCCTTAGCGATATTGCCCGGGCGGCTAGCCCAGGTCGCCTCCGTTGGTGGCGATGGCCTGTTGGTACCAGTAGAAGCTCTTCTTGCGCCTGCGCTCGAGCGTGCCGTTGCCCAGGTTGTCGCGGTCCACGTAGATGAAGCCGTAGCGCTTCTCCATCTCGCCGGAGCCCGCGCTCACGAGGTCGATTGGCCCCCAGGTGGTGTAGCCGAGCATCTCGACGCCGTCCTGCTCGATGGCGTCGCGCATGGCCTCGATGTGCTCGCGCAGGTAGGCGATGCGGTAGTCGTCCTCGATCGTGCCGTCGGGAAGCACCTCGTCATAGGCGCCGAGGCCGTTCTCCACCACAAAGAGCGGCTTCTGGTAGCGGTCCCAGAGGTCGTTGATCGTGATGCGGAACCCCAGCGGGTCGATGACCCAGCCCCAGTCGCTCGTGCGCACGTAGGGGTTTTCCACGCCGGCGAAGGCGTTGCCCTCGGCGACGCCGCCCACGGAGTCGGGGTCGCCCGCGGTGCAGCGCGAGGAGTAGTAGCTAAACGAGATGAAGTCGACGGTGTTCTCCGCAAGGATGCGCTCGTCCTCGGCGGTCATGCCCACGTCGATGCCCTCGCGCTCGAGCATCTTGAGCGCGTAGCCGGGGTAGCGCCCGCGCGCCTGCACGTCCACGAAGAAGAGGTCCTCCTGGTTTTTGACCTGTGCCGCGCGAACGTCCTCGGGGCGGCAGGAGTAGGGGTAGTAGCTTCCCGCGGCGAGCATGCAGCCCACCTTGTTCTCCGGGTCGACCTCGTGGGCGATCTTGGTGGCCCAGGCGCTCGCCACGAGCTCGTTGTGCGCGGCGCGGTACTCGGCCTCGCGGGCATTCTCCCCGGGCTCGAGGACGATGCCGGCACCCATGAAGGGACGGTGCAAGATCATGTTCATCTCGTTGAACGTGATCCACCAGCGCACGAGGCCGCGGTAGCGGTTGAAGAGCACCGTCACGAGCCGCTTGTAGAGCTCGATGAGGGTGCGGTTTCGCCAGGCGCCGTGCTTCTTGACGAGGTGGATGGGGCAGTCGAAGTGCGTGATGGTCACGAGGGGCTCGATCCCGTGCTCGCGGCAGCAGCGGAACACGTCCTCGTAGAAGGCGAGCCCGGCCTCGTTGGGCTCCTCCTCGTCGCCGTTGGGGAAGATGCGACTCCAAGCGATGGAGAGGCGAAAGACCTTAAAGCCCATCTCCGCGAAGAGGGCTATGTCCTCGCGGTAGTGGTGGTAGAAGTCGATGCCCGTCTGGGCCGGGTAGTAGTACCCGGGCTCAAAGTCGAGCATGCGCCTCAGGCCGCGACTCACGTCGTTGCGCTCCGGCCCGTGTGGGATGACGTCGACATTGGCAAGGCCGCGGCCGCCCTCGTCATAACCTCCCTCGCATTGGTTGGCAGCGGTAGCTCCTCCCCAAAGGAACCCTTTTGGAAATGGCATAGTGCCTCCTTCTCTCTGGCGCCCCCATCTCTGCGGGGGACGCTTTATAACGTCCTTGCGACCTCACGCGCCGGGCCCGTGGCCCTTTCCCTGATGCGCGCGGGCCGCCTGTGAAGGGGTGACTAGCTGACGGCTTGTCCTGCGGCGGCGCGACGTGCCTCCCGGCCTCCAAGCAGGGAGGGGACCTGCGCCAGGCACACGCCGGCGAGGATGATGGCGACGCCCAGCCACTCGACGACGCCGAGCGGCTCGCCGAGGACAATCATGGCAATGAGCAGGCCGGCGGGGAGTTCCGCGGCGGCCATGACAGTGGAGAGGCCCGCGGGCAGGTGCGGAGAGCCCATGCCGAAGAGCAGGACCGGGCAGAGCATGCCAAAGAAGCCGGCGATGACGGCAAAGGGCAGGATGCCCTGGGCGAGGACGCCCGAGACGACGTAGTCCGGGCACACCGTGAGCGACATGACCACGGAGCCCGCGCACACGATGACGCCGCGCTGCTCGGACGAGCAGGGGGCCTCGACCTTGCCGGAGAGGGTGACAAAGAGGGAGCAGGATACGGCCGCCCCCAGCGCGCAGAGCAGGGCCACGGGGTCGTACCCGGTGATGCCGGTCTTGTAGACGCCGCTGGCGAACACCGTCCCGAAGACGATGACCAGGGCGGAGGCCACTTGGAGGAGCCTCGGCGGCCGGCGCGTCATGACGGTCTGCCACACGAGCCCCAGCCACGTGAACTGGAAGAGGAGCGTGAGCGCCACCGGGGCGGGCAGCACGCTCATGGCGTAGCAGTAGAGGATTGAGGTGAGGCAGGTGAGGGCTCCCAGGCCCATGAGCTTGAGGGCGAGCTTCCAGCCCACGCGCTGCCAGCGGTGCCCGAGTGCGTGCCCTGCGAGCGTGGCAAGGGCGAAGAAGAGGCAGCCGAACCACGCCTGGCTCGCCACCACCTGCGCCGAGGTGAAGCCCGCGGCGTAGGCGAGCTTGTAGGTCGTGGCCATCGCGCCGTAGCAGGCGCCGCCCGCAAAGACCTGGAGCGCCGCCTTGGCCTGTCCCGCGCCCGTGGCTCCTGCCCCGGCGGCCTGTTGCTTGATTGTGTTTGTTCCTGCCATTAGGCTCCCTTCCGTCTGCTGTCTTGCAGATGCACGTCTCGTGCGTCTGTTCCCTGCAGTCGGAAGGTGGGCTCGTGCGGTCTTCTGGCGGTGCATGTGGTACCTGCTGCCAAGACGAAAAAAGCCACGCAACCGACTGCTCGGTTGCGTGGCAAAAAGGTGGCTAGCGCCCAGAAAAGTCCACGCGTTTTTAGACTGGGACAAAGTACTACAACAGGTGAGATTCCGTCAAGAAAAAAACCGAGGAAAAAAGTGAGCCTCTGCCCGCCGTACCTGTGGCGGTCGTTCCCCGAACGGGGTGGTGCTGTCGGGGACTGTCTCGATCTGTAACAGTAAGACCCGGTTTTGGTCCGTAGATGTTACAGATTTAGACATTTTGTCGGGGCGGTTTCCGTTTGTCTTGATCTGTAACAGTTAGGGGTCAAAAGTGGGTCTAGATGTTACAGATTGAGATTGTTGAGGATGGGTGAGGGTAGCCAATTCGGACGGGGCTATTTTAAACATTGGGAAATCGAGCGTGGCAAGCGGAGGTCTTCGGGGTATAAGACGGCTAATTGTATGCCGCCCATGAAAGGAACCCTCATGCCCAGCGTTGCCGTTCTCGCCGCCGATGGCTTTGAAACTATTGAATGCTTGACCATGGTCGATGTCATGCGTCGCGGCGGCGTGCGCGCCACACTCGTCTCGATCATGCCCACGCGTGAGGTCGTAAGCTCGCTGCAGATCCCCGTGACCTGCGATGCACTCTTTGATGAGATCAACTTTGACGAGTACGACTGCGTCGTGCTGCCCGGCGGCCTGCCCGGTGCCACCAACCTGCGCGCAGATCAGCGCGTCTGCGACGTGGTCTGCGAGTTCGCCGCGACCAAGCACGTCGCCGCCATCTGCGCCGCCCCGTTTATCCTGGGCGAGCTCGACCTGCTCGAGGGGCGCCATGCCACGTGCTTCCCTGGCTTTGAGAAAAGCTTCCCCGAGGGCGCCTATACCGGCGAGAAGGTTACGCAAGACGGCAACATCATCACCGCCAGCGGCATGGCCCAGTCGCTCCCCTTTGCGCTTGAGCTGCTGCGCACGATCGCCGGCGACAAGGCTGTCGAGAAGGTCGCCGAGGGCATCCAACTATGATTTTGGCTTCGCAATCACCGCGCCGCATCGAGTTGATGCGCGAGGCAGGGTATGACATTCGCGTGATTCCTGCCGATATCGACGAAACGCCGTTTGATGGCGAGGCCCCGCTTACGCTCGTTGAACGTTTAGCACGCTCAAAAGCCGCTGCCGTTGCTGCCGAGTATGCCGAGCCCAATGAGCTGACGGTCGCGGCCGACACCATCGTCACCTTTGACGGCAAGATTCTGGGCAAGCCGGCAACCGAGGACGAGGCGCGCACTATGCTCCGTGAGCTTTCGGGCCGCACGCACCAGGTCGCAACCGGCGTCTGCATCGTTAAGGCAGGCGATACGGCCGCCCCGCATGCCGCCGAGAGCCTGTCCTTTGTCGATGTGACCGACGTGACGTTCTACGAGCTCACCGACGAGCAGATCGAGCGCTACGTCGCCTCGGGTGAGCCCATGGACAAGGCCGGCGCCTACGGCATTCAGGGCACAGGCGGACGCATGCTCGTGCACGATATTTCGGGCGACTTCTATAACGTGGTGGGCCTACCCATCGCCCGCGTCGCGCGCGCGATTCAAAAACTCTCGTAATTGCATCTGGCGCCGGGTATTCCCCAGCGCCTACAATTTTGGCGTACCGTACGGATCCCGACCGGGCACAAGGCGCGGCGGAAAACCGATAGGAGTTAAACATGGATACACTGCTCGAGGCCATTGACGTCTGCGATGTCGATGGCTTTTGCTATGGCAACTATACGGACGAGGAGGCCGGCACCGGTTGCACCGTAATCGTGGCACCCGAAGGCGCCACCGGCGGCGTTGACGTTCGCGGCGGTGCCCCAGCATCGCGCGAAACCGACCTGCTGCGACCCGAGAACACCGTCGACAAGGTCCACGCCGTCTGCCTTTCAGGTGGATCGGCCTTTGGCCTCGAGGCTGCAAGCGGCGTCGCTCGCGAGCTTGAGAGCCGCGGCATCGGCCTTCCCGTCGGCCCCACGCAGGTGCCTATCGTGTGCTCCAGCTGTATCTTCGACCTCGCCTTTGGTAACCCCACCGTTCGCCCCGACATTGAGGCCGGCATCGCCGCGGTGCGCGAAGCACTCGACAACACCCCCACCAAGCTCGAACAGGGCAACGTGGGCGCCGGCACGGGTGCCACCGTCGGAAAGCTCATGGGGCCCGCCACCTGCATGAAGGCCGGCCTTGGCGCTGCCGCCGTGGCGCTCGGTCCCGTTAAGGTAGGCGCCGTGGTTTCGGTCAACGCCTGCGGCAACGTGGTCGACCCCTTCACCGGCGAGTGGGTCGCCGGTATGCGCGCCGCAGCCGATAGTGACCAGATCGTCGACATGGAACTCGCAGCCTTTGCCGCCGCCGGATCCATGCAGATGCCGCTCGACCGCACCAACACCACCATCAGCTGCATCGTCACCAACGTGGAACTCACTAAGGCACAAGCCACCAAGGTCTCCCAGATGGCCGCAGACGCCTACGCACACGCCATCCGTCCCACGCATACCACCAACGACGGCGACACTATCTACACCCTCGCCAGCGGCAAACTAGGCGCCCAGGCAAGCGCCGCCGTTCCCCTAGACTTACTGGGTATGCTCGCCGTAAGGGCCCTACAGACCGCCATCGTAAACGGAGCAAAAACCGCCAAAACCTCCCACGGCATCCCCGGCGCCGCAAAGTAAACTAGCTCGTCCGGTTGCCCGGCGGGGCTTGGTTATGTTTGCTGCTCTACAGTCCTGGCTCGCGCGAAGAGCACATTAAGTGCTCTTCGGCTCGTGCGGAACTCGCGACAAACATAACCAAGCCCCACCGGGCAACCTACCAACCAGATTCTTTTCAGCCCAGGCCCCTGTGTACCGCGCGTCGAAGATCTTCAAATTCAGCTTGCTGACATAAAGCGGGACATAGCAGAGGACCCCTGGTCCTTAACTTGATACGAGTTCCGCACGCAAAGGAGGCGCCAGTGGCGCCTCCGTCTTGCGCAGGACTGTTCGAAGTAGCAAGTTAAGGACCAGGGGTCCCCGTTACCCGAGCGTTTATGCACTAGTTGAATTTGAAAATCTTTGAGGCAAGACGGTATAGGCCGAGTGTGGTTTTGTCTCCGGCCCGTCCGCGCAGATTGGTGAAGAACCCGACCACGCCGTAGCGGGCACGACGATACATGCGCTCGTCGTAGGCCTTCAAATCATTCCACAGCGTCTTTAGGCGCTCGTCGGCGCAATCTTCCTCGGAAAGCTTGGTGAGCACCGAGCAGATCGCCATCATCATGGTGAAGTAGCCCATCATGTACGAACGTAGGCGTGACGACTCGACATCGCTGTACAGGTGGTACGACTCCATCATGATACGCGTAACACGGAACTGCTGGTCCAGACGCTTGACCATCGTTGCCTCGTTGACGCTCTGGCCTTCGCGACCGATAAAGTAGCGATAGAGGTCGATGTCGGCGTAGTACATGGTCTTGCAACGCGGCAGCGGCACGTAGGCGTAGATGTTGTCCACATAGAACGTGTGCGGCGGCATGGGAAGGTTGGACTCGCGCAGCACATCCGTGCGATAGCACAGGCTGTGCATGAGTAGGTTCTGGTCCAAGCGGAAATGACCGATCTGATCCCAGGAAAAGATCTTTTTGTGCGGCAGGGCAAATTTGTAGCCAATAGCGGTATGCGTGCCCTCGTAAACCTTCTCGTACACGTAGTTCGAGATAAATAAGTCAACGCGCTGATCGCGCTCCTCAAAGCCACGCAGAATCGACAGCATGGTCGAAAGGGCAGCGCCGTCAAGCCAGTCGTCCGAATCAACAACCTTGTAGTAGGTGCCCTGCGCCTCGCGCAGACCCGAAAGGACGGCAATACCGTGACCGCCGTTCTCCTGGTGCACCGCGCGGATGATTCCAGGATAACGGGCCTCCCACTCGTCGGCCTTGGCGGCCGTCTCGTCCTTGGAGCCGTCGTCCACCACGATAATCTCGATATCGGTGGCGTAATTGCTCCCCTCCAAGATGGAGGTGATGCAATGGTCCATGTCCTTGGCGGCGTTATACGAGGGAATACCGAATGTTATGACTTTATGCATGGCAGGCGATAATCTCATCCGAAAGATCGAGGGCGGAATTGGTCACAGCGTCCATATCGTAGTAACGATACTCGGCCAGACGACCCACCGGGTGGAAGTTCGTCAGGTTCTGGACGCGCTCAAGATAGCGCTCATAGAGCTCACGGTTCTCGGGCTCAAGAATGGCGTAGTACGGCGTCTCGCCCGAGCCGGGCGTATAGGCCTTGGAGTACTCCTTCATGATGGTGGTCTTGCCGGGCAGGACCTGACCGGTCATGTTCTTGAACTCGGTGATACGCGTGTAATCCTCGCTCGTGGTGTAGTTGACGGTGCCCACGGGCTGGAACTGGTCCATATCGAGCGTCTCGAACTTCATATCGAGCGTGCGGTACGGCAACGCACCCAAGTCGAGGTTGAACAGCTCATCGAGCGGACCGGTGTAGACGATCTCGCCACCATAGACCTTGCCGTCGATCTTGACGGTGGTCTCGTCGATCTCAAAGAGATCGCGGGCGTCTACGTCGCAGAACACGTCGATCAGGTCGTGGTCGAGCATGTGCTCAAAGAGCGCCGTGTAGCCCTCCTGCGGCATGCCCTGGAAGGGAGCTTGCGGGAAGTAGCGGTCATCATCGCCCACAAAGACGGGAACACGGCCGGTGATCGAGGGATCGATCTGATCGGGCGTCTGGCCCCACTGCTTCATGGTGTAATGCAAAAAGACGTTCTCGTAGACGTAATCGGCGACCTCGGCAAGATCCGGGTCGTTCTTCTTACGCAACTCCATAATGGGCACCTTGACATCCTTGCCAAAGGTCTCCACGAGCTTCTGATACAGCTCCTCGCCGCGCTTGTCACCAAAGGCGAGCTTGAGACTCGCATGGTTGAAGGGCACGGGCATAAGGGTACCGTTGATGTTGGCGAGCACCTTGTGCTGATAATCCGTCCACTTGGTAAAGCGCGACAGGAAATTGTGCACGCGCTCGTTAAAGGTGTGATAGATATGCGGACCGTACTCGTGGATCAGGATTCCGGCCTCGTCAGTGCAGTCATAGGCATTGCCCGCAATGTGGCTACGGCGCTCCAAAACGGCAACACGATAGCCGATGGTCTCGGCAAGACGGCGGGCGCAAACGGCACCGGCATATCCAGCGCCGACGACAATCATGTCGTACGCGCCGGCGTTAAAGCCTTCAGGCAGGCCTGAGGTAATCTGCATCGATACTCCTTGTCAAAAGCCACGGGCTCGTTAGCTGGGCTTTTCTCGAACATTCTTCGAGACATATTTATCAGAGCGATTATAGCGCTAATGCGTCCTATAATGAACTTGCCACACAAGGAAAGCTCAAGCACCGCGGCGTACATAATTGAAAGGTAAACCCGCTAGCAGCGGGTTTATTCGTGAACAGCCGGGCGCCTGGAGCTTAGCGAAACGCTTGTAAGGAGTAACATGAGCGATTTCCTAAACCGTATGAAGTCTGCCGCCAAGGCCGACCTTAAGACGATCGTCCTGCCCGAGGGCGAGGATCCGCGCACTATCGTCGCGGCCACCAAAATCATCGATGAGGGCCTGGCAAAGATCGTCATCCTGGGCAACCCCGACGAGATCAACGTTCCCGGCGCTACCGTCATCGACCCGCGCAATGCCGAGAAGCACGAGGAGTACGCGCAGAAGTTTGCCGAGCTCCGCGCCAAGAAGGGCGTTACCATCGAGCAGGCTCGCGCCCAGGTGATGGATGCTACCTACTTTGGCACCATGATGGTCAAGATGGGCGACGCCGACGGCCTGGTCTCCGGCGCCTGCCACTCCACCGCCGACACCCTGCGCCCTGCGCTTCAGATCCTCAAGACCGCCCCGGGCACCAAGCTGGTCTCGGCCTTCTTCGTGATGTGCACCGACACCCCGCAGTTCGGCACCGACGGCACGCTGATCTTCGCCGACTGCGGCCTCAACATCAACCCGTCCTCCGACGAGCTCTCCGAGATCGCCATCGCCTCCGCTCACTCCTGGTCCACCTTCATGGGCAACGTTGAGCCGCACGTGGCCATGCTCTCCTACTCCACCATGGGCTCCGCCGGCGGCGAGGTCGCCAAGAAGGTCCAAGAGGCCGTGAAGTTCTGCAAGGAGAAGGCTCCCGAGCTCGCCATCGACGGCGACCTGCAGCTCGATGCCGCTATCGTCCCCACTGTCGCCCAGCTCAAGGCTCCCGGCTCCTCCGTCGCCGGTAAGGCTAACGTGCTGGTGTTCCCCGACCTCGAGGCCGGCAACATCGGCTACAAGCTGGTCCAGCGCTTCGCCGGTGCTGACGCCTACGGCCCCATCCTGCAGGGCATCGCCAAGCCGGTTAACGACCTTTCGCGTGGCTGCTCTGCCGACGACATCGTGGGTGTCGTGGCCATCACCGCCGTCCAGGCTCAGATGGCTGAGTAGCAGACATATCCCCGCCGAAGGCAGCGCAGGTTAACCCCTGAAAACGTCCTCGACCAATGAAACGCCCCCGTTCTGCTCCTTCGGAGCTACGAACGGGGGCGTTTCTGGTCTGCGGAGTGTTTTCAGGGGTTAACCTGCGCTGCCTTCTACCGTCACGTGGCATTCAGGGCATCTGGAGTGGACGGCGGCTTGGCTACGAGTTGGAGCTGAGGATCTGAATGGTCGGGTTCCGTTGCTGGAAGTGCAGGCGTTGCCGGCGATGGTCACTTTGGGACTGGAATTTCCGCCTGCTAGCAAAAAGGCCTCCCGAGCTGCTGCTCAGGAGGCCTTTCGTTCGATCACAAGCGAACGCGTTAGTTGTTCTTGGTCAGACGCTCGACGTCGTGGGCGATCATGTATTCCTCGTCGGTGGGGATGACCATGACCGTGACGGCGGAACCGGCGGCACTGATGACCTGCGGGCCGTTGCCCACAGCCTCGCGGTTCTTGTTGTTGTCGATACGCACGCCCAGCCACTCAAAGCAGTCGCAGAAGGCCTTGCGGATCGACCAGTCGTTCTCGCCGATGCCGGCGGTAAAGGTGATGGTGTCCACGCCCGCCATGGAAGCGATCATGGAACCGGCCTGCTGCATGGCCTTATAGGCGAACATATCGAAGGCGAGCAGGCAGCGCTCGTCGCCCTCGGAGGCGCGCGTGCGGATGTCGCGGGCGTCGTTGGAGATGCCCGAGATGGCAAGCAGACCAGACTGCTTGTTCATCATGTCATCGACTTCCTGATAGCTGTAGCCGCCCTCGCGCTGCAGGTAGCACACGGTAGCCGGGTCGATGGAGCCGCAACGGGTACCCATCATCAGGCCGTCGAGCGGCGTGAGGCCCATCGTGGTATCGCGGCACACGCCGTCCTCGATGGCGGCGAGCGAAGCGCCGTTGCCCAGATGGCACGAAAGCAGACGGTGGCAGCGCGAGCCCAGGATCTCCTTGGCCATCATCCACTCGTAGCGGTGGCTCGTACCGTGTGCGCCGTACTTGCGCACGTGGTACTTGTCGCACACGTCCTTGGGCAGCGCGTAGGTGTAGGCGACCTCGGGCATGGTCATGTGGAACGAGGTGTCGAAGACCGCCACGTTGGGCAGCTCCGGATACTTCTCGCGGCAATATTCGATTGCTGCGGCCTCGCCGTAATTGTGCAGCGGAGCGAGCGGGGCCACCTCAAGGATCTTAGCCATGACCTCATCGTCGACGACCGCGGAATCATCGAAGTGCCAGCCGCCCTGAACGATACGATGCCCAATGCCATCGATCGTAAAGTCGGTCTTCTCGAGCTCCACGAGCACACGTGCGATAGCCGAACGGTGATCCGGGAAAGGGACCTCCTCGGTCTGCTTGGCGCCACCGTTCTCGGAGTGACCAAAGATGCCCATGTCCGAACCGATACGTTCGCAGTTGCCCTTGGCGAAAACCTCGCGGGTATCGGTATCCAAAAGCTGAAATTTAAGGCTTGAGCTACCGGCGTTGACAACAAGTACGTTCATGAGACTCCTTTGCAGTGCAATACGGTCGACGCAGACCCCTTAAGGCGGCCGCATGTTAATAAGAAGTTATCACATCTTAATAAATAGCTATCAGGCATATCGCCCAACGAGCGCAAAAGAGGGGCTGAACGGCACTTGGTCGTCCAGCCCCTCCCCTCTTGCAATTACTTGCCGTTGACGATGCGCTCGACGTCAGAAGCGATCATGAACTCCTCGTCCGTGGGGATGACAAAGATCTTGACCTTGGAATCCTTGGCAGACAGGCACCAAGCGCCGTCGCCACGCAGGGCGTTACGGGCATGGTCCATCTTGACGCCCATAAAGGCCAGACGGTCGGCAACGCCGGCGCGAACGGCCGGAGCGTGCTCACCGATGCCGGCGGTGAAGACCAGCGTGTCCATGCCGCACATGGAAGTGGCCATCTCGGCAGCCTTGGCGGCAATCTTATAGACGAACATGTCGAAGGCGAGCTGAGCCTCGGGGTCGCCAGCGGCGGCGAGCTCCTCGACGTTGCGGCAGTCGTTGGTCTTGCCACCGGTCACAGCCAAAAGACCGGACTTCTTGTTCATCATCTCGTCGACCTCGTCGAAGGTGTAGCCACCCTCGCGCTGCAGGTAGCACACGGTAGCCGGGTCAATGGAGCCGCAGCGGGTGCCCATCATGACGCCGTCGAGCGGGGTGAGGCCCATGGTGGTATCCATGCACTTGCCGTCCTCGATGGCGCACAGGGAGGCACCAGAGCCGATGTGGCACACGACGACCTTGCGGGCCTCGCCGTTGGTCATCTCGGCGACCTTCTTGGAGATGTAGCGATAGCTGGTGCCGTGGGCGCCGTACTTACGGATGTGCAGCTTGTCGCAAACATCCTTGGGCAGGGCGTAAGTCTTGGCGACCTCGGGCATGTTGAAGTGGAAAGCAGTGTCGTAGACCGTGACGTTGGGCAGGTCGGGATACTGCTCGAGGCAGTACTCGATAACGTTGGCCTCGGGGTTGTTGTGCAGCGGAGCGAGCGGGGCGACCTCGCGGATCTTGGCGAGAACGTCCTCGTCGACGAGGGAGGAATCGCCGAAGTACCAACCGCCCTGAACGATGCGGTGGCCGATGCCCTCGATCTTGACGCCGTTGGCCTCGAGGTCCTTCAGGACGACCTCGATGGCGACCTTGTGGTCGGGGAACTCGATGTTCTCGGTCACCTTCTTGGAACCGTTGGCAGCGTGGGTGAAAGTACCGCCGGTAAAGCAGACGCGCTCGCAGGAGCCCTTTGCGGACACCTTGTGGGACTTGGTATCGATGACCTGATACTTAAGGGTCGAAGATCCTGCGTTGACGACCAGAACGTTCATGTGTCTCCCTACTAACAGGCGGTGTGGCGCCGCCAGGTTACATACGCTTCAATAATAAACCCAAACGCCCTCGCGCTCGGGTTTATTGCGTTGATATATAAGTTATCGGTGCCTGAGCTTCCGTTTCATTGCACGGAAGAGGCGCCCTCAGATGAGGTTCTCGCCCAGGTTTTTGCCGCCGAGAATGTGCATGTGGAAGTGCATGACGGTCTGGCCGGCATTGACGCCCTTGTTGGAGATGACGCGGAAACCGTCCTCCAGGCCCTTGGCCTTAGCGACCTCCTGGATGGCGTGGGCCATGGCGCCCATGGTCTCGGCAGGCACGTTGTCGGCGATGTCGCTGTAGTGCTTCTTGGGAATCACGAGCGTGTGGACCGGCGCCTGGGGGTTAAGGTCGTCGAACGCGATGACCTGGTCGTCCTCATAGACAACGGTCGAGGGGATCTCGTGGTTGGCGATTTTGCAGAAGATGCAATCACACATAGCTGGTTCCTTTCTTACAGACCAAGGTAATTATATTTGGTCGAGATGGTTAGAACGAGAGGTTGTCGTCGGTGTTGGCGGCCTCGCCGTCGGCGAGCACGTCGTTGCCGTCGACGTCCTTAAGGAGCACCGAGACCTTCTGCTCGGCATCGGACAGGCGGGTGCGCAGGCTCTTGAGGAGCTCGACGCCGCGGGTATAGCTCTCGAGCGACTCCTCGAGCTCCATATCGCCCGACTCCAGGCTGCGGATGATGAGCTCCAGCTCCTGCGAGGCCTGCTTGTACGTAAGCTGCTCGACCGGGGTCTTCTCTGCCATATCTGTTTCCTTTCCTAAGGGTCTATCACTGTGAAACGCGGCCTACTCGACCGTATCGACCGTTGCCGCCACGTTGCCGTCTGCCATGCGCACGCGAATGGCGTCGCCGGGCTTAAAGGTCTTGGCACTCGTAGCCACGCCATCATCGCTGTACGCGATGGAATAGCCGCGGGCAAGCACCTTGAGCGGCGACAAGGCATCGAGCGACGCGGCAGCTCGGCCGAGGTCGGACGCGGGTTTGCTGAGCATCGTGCGCCCCTGATGTTCCAGGCGGGAACTCGCAAGCGTGAGCGCATGGCGCTTGCCATCGAGCCCCGAGGTGCTTGAAATCAAGCGCTCGGGCAGACGCTCGAAGTTGGAGCGGAAGGCCCCGACCGAACGCGTTATGGCGCCCGACAGTCGATCGGCCGTCAGGGCAAGCTCAGACTCGCGACGCTCGACCATAAACGTTGGGTCATTGAGGCACGGGCGGCACGCGGCTGCATCGAGCGCATCGCCCAAACGAGCCGTATAGGTGTCCCAGGCACGACGACCGCGCTGGTCGAGCATTTCCAGATCGACCTGATCCGACCCGATCATCGAAGCCATCGCGGCACCCAGACGTTGATGGCGCGTCTCGAGCACGTCGGCCAACTCCGTCATAGCCGGCGCCACCGATTCTGCCGCTGCCGTTGGCGTGGAGGCGCGACGGTCGCTTACCATGTCGCAAATCGAGGTATCGGGCTCATGGCCA
Organism: uncultured Collinsella sp.; assembly: GCA_900556605.1. Taxonomy (GTDB): domain Bacteria; phylum Actinomycetota; class Coriobacteriia; order Coriobacteriales; family Coriobacteriaceae; genus Collinsella. Next base: position 15,650 of record USPC01000007.1, read on the forward strand.
ATGCCGGTCACCACGGGCACGGGGCAAGCCGCCACCGCACGGGCAAGCTCCTCGTCGTTAAAGGTCATGAGGTCCTCGAAGGAACCGCCGCCACGCACAAGCAAAATGCAATCGGGCGCCGGCGTAATGGCAGCAGCGCGGCGCAAGCCTTCAATAAGCTCTGCCGGCGCACCCTCGCCCTGGACCTTTGCGCCCACGCAGACAAGCTCGACGAGCGGGTTGCGACGGCGCAGCGTACGCTTGACGTCGTCGATTACGGCGCCCGAAAGCGAGGTGACGACCGCCACACGCGAGCAAAACACCGGAATGTGACGTTTGCGCGCCTCGTCCATCAGGCCCTCGCGACGCAGCTTTTCGGCCAGTTGCGCCACTTGTTGACGCAGCAGACCCTCCCCCGCCAGCGAGAATGAGCGAGCGACAAAGCTCATACGACCCGTGGGCTTGTAGAGGTTGAAGCTGCCCTTAAAGCTCACCTGCATGCCGTCGCGCAGATCGAAGGTGCGCTTAAGGTAGGCGCCCTTCCAGATGATGCAGTCGACGGCCGCCGAGTCGTCCTTGATTTGGAAGTAGCAGTGGCCGCTTCGGGCATTGGGACCACGAAAACCCGTGACCTCGCCCAAAACGCTCAGCTGCGGAATGGCATCGAGCGCGCCGGCGGCGATCTCCACCGCTTGGCTCACGCTAAGCTCTTTGCGCTCCTGATCGTCCGAACCGTCGAACTCGGCGGAAACGGCATTGCCGGTTAGGTTCCAGCCTGCCACGCAGCCTCCTTTCGTCATCGTGCACAAGGGCTCCGGCCCCGTGCAAATTTAAGTCCAACACATAGTACAGCGCCGCGAGGACACGAATCCCCGCGGCGCCTGCCTGTCCTATTTGTTATCGGTTGGAATTTCTGTTGTAGCGAGCCATAAGGTAGAGCAGTTGAATGATCGAAGTGAGCGCTGCGGCCACATAGGTAAGCGCGGCTGCCGTCAGCACCTTCTTGGCGCCGTTGACCTGCTTGGAACTCATGCCCGACTGTTCGATATACGCCACGGCGCGGCGACTGGCATCGATCTCGACCGGCAGCGTAACCAGCTGGAACAGCACGCTAAACGAGAAGAAGACCAGCGCGAGGGTCGTGAGCCCCGCGATGTTCATGAACAGGCCCATGAGCAGCACGATCGTCCAGGTGTTCTGGGTAAAGTTGACGACGGGGACCAAAGCGGTACGTACCTTCATCATGGCGTAACCGCTTTGGCGCTGGGCGGCATGGCCCGCCTCGTGGCAGGCGACGGCAACACTTGCGACCGACCCGCCCGAACGGTTGGCATCCGACAGATACAGGTTGTTGTCCTGCGGGTTGTAATGATCGGTGAGCTCGCCGGCAACGCCCTTGATGCCCACGGCGCTACAACCGTTGGCGTCGAGCATGCGGCGAGCGACCGTGGCACCCGTATCGCCGTCCGAGCGAACCTTAGACCACGTCTTGTACGTCGAGTTGATATAGCTCTGCGCGGCAAGGCCAAGCACCGTGCAGACAAGAACAACCAGCAGGTACAGCGGGTCAATGCCAAAGCCATATCCATAGTAATAAGGCATGCGAATTCCTCCGAATCGAGTTACACGTTGGAGGCATTCTACCCACTCAGCCGACTAGGCTTCCCTATAACAACTCAATCTTTCCGTCCTTCACGGTGAGTCCCATGTTGCCCGAGAGCAGATCGTCCAGGCGCGAGCCCACGAGCTCAAAGCGCCAGCCTTCGCGCAGGGGGCTCTGCTCGGGATGCTCAATATAGTCGGCCAGGTCATCGCGCGAGGCAATGACCGAGGTCGCCACGCCCGAGCGCTCGGCGACCAGGCGAATGAGCGCATACATCAGGTCCGTCACGCTCTCCAACTCCGGCGAAATTTGGCGATGCCCGCGCACCATGAGCGGCAGGCGATCGTGCGGGCAGCTCGCACCGCGCTTGATGGCCATAAGCGCGCCGTCCACGTCGCGCTCCCCCAGCTGGTCGGTACCGCGAATGCTGCGGAATTCCTCAACACGCACGGGATTACGTTTAACTAGGGCCAGCAGCGTATCGTCGGACATAACCCACTTACGAGGGATGTTGCGCCGCTCAGCGCGGTCCTCGCGCCAGGCGGCAAGCTCGCGCGCGATGCCCAGTTGATGGCGGCTACACGAGTTGATGCGCTTGACCTTGCGGAATGCCTCATGGCGGTCGGCGCGGTAGTGTGACTCGTCGGCCAGCGGACGCAACTCGTCGAGCACCCAGTCCACGCGGCCCAGCTCACGCAGGCGGCTCATCATCTCGGTATAGGCGACAATCAGGTACTTGACGTCATCGATCGCGTACTCAATCTGCTTATCGGTCAGCGGGCGGCGCGACCAGTCGGTCAGCGACTCGGTCTTAGGCAACGAAACGCCGCAAAACGTCTGCACGAGCGCGCCGTAGGAAATCTGCTGACGCTCGCCCAAAAAGGCGGCGGCCACCTGCGTGTCAAAAATGGGACGCGGCAGCACGCCCACGGTATGGAGCATAACCTCCATATCCTGCGAGCAGGCGTGAAACACCTTGGTCACGCTCTCATCGCCCATAAGCTCGGCGAGCGGCGACAGGTCGTCGATCACCAGAGGATCGACCGCGACGCTCTCAGCAGGGGTGGCAATCTGGACCAAGCACAGGCGCGGGTGGAACGTGCGCTCGCGCAAAAACTCGGTATCGACGGCAATCGCGTCGAACTCGCGGGCGCGTTGGCAAAAGTCGAGCAGAGCCTGATGTGTGGAAATGTACATATCAACCCATCGAATAAGGTTAGGCCCGAAAAACACGGGTAGGATATCGGCATTGCCCTACAACTATACTCGGTTAGTCACAGAACGGGAACGTAAGTATGCGCTGCCTTATCATCCACAACCCGGCATCGGGCCCCAGCTCAGATGAAATCTACGCGTTCACGCACGCCCTCGCGCAGGGCGGCGACGAGGTCGTGATGCGTTTTATCGGCGATGGCATGGAACCCGAGGACGCCGTGGCAGACGTGCGCGAGTTTGATCGCGTGGTCGTTTCGGGCGGCGACGGCACCGTCTCCAACGTGCTCGACCAGATGCGCGGGTGCGGCGTCCCCACGCTCGTCTTCCCCTCCGGCACGGCCTGCCTGTTCTTCAACAACATCGGCAATGTCCCCGAGGCAGCGGCGCTTGCCAAGGCTTGCCGCGCCGGTCGCACGGTCAAAGTGGACATGGGCGAGCTCTTTTGGCTCGACGAGAACGGCAACGAGAAGCGCCACGGCTTTATCATCATCGCCGGCTCGGGCTTCGACGCCGAGATCATGATGAAGGCCGCCCCCGCCAAAAACGACATCGGTGAGATCGCCTATTTCCTGTCGGCGCTCGCCACGCCCAACCCCACGGTGGCGCACTTTACGATTGAGCATGACGGCATTGTCGAGGAGCTCGATGGCATCTGCTGCATGGCCGGCAACACCTCGGTCATTCAAAACGACATCAACCTGTTCCCCGATTGCCGCATGAACGACGGCATGGTCGACATCGCGGTCATCGAGCCCGTAAAAACCGTCCAGCTCCTGCCCACCGTGATTACCGCCGCGCTCGACCCCGCCGGCAAGGTGCTCGGCCGTCCGCAGTTCAAGATCATCCAGACCAAAGAAGCCAAGATCACCTGCACGCCGTCGCTGGGCATGCAGTTCGATGGCGAGATCATCTCCAGCAACTCGGGCGTCTTTGGCGCCCGCGCACTTCCGCAATGCCTCGACCTCATCGTCGACGAATTCTCCCCACTCGGAAAATAGGAGGACCCCATGAACGACACTCCCCTGCCCGGCTTTATCGTCATTGTTCTGGCCATGCTCATCGGCTATGCGATCAACGTGATCCACCGCCGGAAGAAGTAATTCCACATCGGTATGATATTCATCCAATTATCGTCTCCCCCGTTGTTTATGCATTTGCCAAACAGCGGGGGATTTTTCTTTGCGCCCCGTGCAAGGCACTTTATTCAGGCACAGTAATTGCAGGGCGTCTTTATTTAAATAAAGCTAGATAATGAGTATTATTGTCCGCTCATCGCATATTTTAGGACGCTCATCGAGTATTTAATCGAAATAGATGAATACTCTTTAGACTTCCTATAGGCTAATAGATGTATTTATTAGCTGAGATTCCGCACAGTTTTGTGGGGTCTCAACAGTTGGGAGGGATCATGAGGTTTACTCATCCTGTCAACACGCTCAAAAAGCTCGGCTGCGGCCTTGCGTTTGGAGCAGCGGCCATCATGGCCATGCCGACTTCGGCGCTCGCCTGCACCCAGATCTACATGGGTAGCAAGCTCACGGCAGACGGCAACACGTACTATGGCCGTTCCGAAGACTTCGGTCCGCGCTATGTCAAGCACTTTGGCATTGAGCCCGCACACAAGGACGGCAACGAGCACACATCGGTCGAGTCCGGTTTTGAGTACAAGTCCAAGGGCGCAACCTACCGCTACACCTTCGTTCGCGACAACCCCTCGCAGTGGGAAGATCGCTACGACGCATATTCCGAGGCCGGCATCAACGAGAAGGGCGTCTCCTGCTCTGCCACGTTGAGCACCTCCTATAACGAGAAGGCCGAAGAAGCCGACCCCATCACCGAGGAGACTGGCATTGGCGAGTACAGCTATGTCAGCGTCATCCTGGGCGAGAGCGCCACGGCCCGCGAGGGCGTCGAGCTCATCGGCAGCCTGATCGACGAGCAGGGCGTCTGCTCCAACGACCAGATCATCATCGCCGACAGCACCGAGACCTGGCTGTTCGCCGCGCTTTCCGGCCATCAGTGGATTGCCATGAGGCTCGCCGATGACATCGCCTCGCTCAACCCCAACATCGGCAACCTCACCTATGACGTCGACCTCGACGACACCGAGAACTGTCTCCATTCCGAGGGCATCGAGTCCATGCCTAAGGAGAAGGGCTTTGCCGAGTACACTGACGGCAAGTTCGACGTCGCCAAGACCTACGGCGAGGAGATCGGCGAGGCCGGTATGCACCAGTGGTCGCGCTATATCCAGGGTCGCGATTACTTCATGGCCCCGCTGGCTGAAGGCACTGACTACGAGATCGTCAAGGACGAGCGTGAAGACGCTCGCGCCACGACCGGCGCCCTGGTCCACGAGATGCAGCCGCTGTTCTTCCAGCCCGGCAAGTCCGACTGGAACACCTTTGAGATGATCCGCAGCTTCGCTGCTCGCGGCGAGAATGTCGCCGGTCTCAACGCCAACACCGACGGCGCCTATGCTATCGGCTCCAACCGCAACACCGAGATCCACACCTTCCAGATCCGCCACGGCATGGACCCCGAAATCGCGACCATCCAGTGGGAGATGCTCTCCAACGCCGAGTTCTCCGTCGCTATCCCCCTCTACTCCGCACTGCTCACCGAGGTCAGCCCCTACTTCAGCGATCAGGATGTCTCCTTCGATCACTGCGAAGAGGAAGACGTTGTAAACAACGAGGAGCCCAAGAACTCCATCAACTACGTCCTCATGGACATCAACACGCTCGCCTATGAGAACCGCGATCACTGCGCTACCGGCGTCCGCGCCTACCTCGACGCCCTGCAGAAGGAGCTCATCGAGCAGAACCTGACCGTCGACGAGGCCATGCAGGCCGCCGAGGACACCGAGGCCCGCACCACCCTGGCCAACAAGGCCGGCAAGGCTGCCACCAAAAACACCTACCTCAAGTGCAAGGCTATGCTCGAGGAAATGCGTGACTACCTCAAGGAGGGCGACTTCTCCGAGGAGTTCGTCCCGAGCGACTACGATGCCGACAACGACTGCCTGGTCGAGTCCATCACCTACGCCGACGAGGCCCTCTCCGATAAGGACGTTGCCGAGCCCGAGGTCGAGAAGGAAGAGGCCACCGAGGAGAAGTCCGAGGGCAACAACATGGCCGCCATGGCCGTTGGCGCCGTCGTCGTCATCGGTGTCTGCGGCTTCGTGCTCTATCGTCGCAAAAAGGCCTAAGAACCCCTCACCTTAAGGCGCGGGCGGGAAGGCCAAGGTCGCCCGCCCGCCCAGCCGCCCATTCGACCGGCGGGAAACGTCGCCGAAATCTTTTCAAAAAAGATTCCCTGCACACACTTCGCTGTGCTATAGTGCAGCGCAACAGCAACGAGGTGCAACCGCGCCAAGGCATCACGAAAGGAGCCACCAACATGAAGAACACGATGAAGTCTCTCAACAACTGGTGGTGGCGTGATGCGAATACGATCGGTCGACAGTGAGTCCCTCACGCCTGTTTTTGCGCTCTAGGTGATTGGAAGGCCTCCGGTTTCGACCGGGGGCCTTTTTCTATCTCGAGCCCAATCGCATTCGCATCACGCGCCTCCGCTTTCTTCTCTTGCACTTCCCTTCCGAAAGGATTTTCACCATGTCTCAGAACACCACCACCGCCCAGCCCCGCACCGTCCAGACCGCCGACCGCGGCAAACTCGACGTCCGCGCCCTCGTCTTGCTCGCCATCCTGCTTGCCGCCGGCTTCATCCTCAACTTCACCGTCGGCAAGGCCATCTCCGGCATCTCGGGCGGCATGATCAGCCCCGAGTTCATTATCTCGGCCTTCTGCCTCACTATCCTGGTCGTTCGTCCCAACATTGGCCAGGCGCTCGTTATCGGCCTGATCTCGGCGGCTGTAATCCAGATCACCACCACCTCGCCGTTTGTCGATTTTGCCGCCGAGGGCATCGCCGCCATGCTCATGGCCGTCATTGTCAACGCTGCTGCCAAGGACGGCCAGGTTAAGCCAGCCGTCGCCATCGTCGCAACGTTCGTGACCACCTTTGTCTCGGGCGTCATCTTCATGGTCATCAAGATGGCTATGCTCGGCGTGGTGGGCGAGCTCGCCGCTGCCATGCTGCCCGTCGTCGCCATGACCGCCGTGTTTAACGCCATTCTGGTCGGCGCTCTCTATCTGCCCATCCAGAAGGCCCTGAAGCTCAACTAACCTGCTCGGCTTTACGAGCCACCCCATCTTGGCGTTCATTCGTCGCTCGCGTACCCAAGTACGCTTCGCCCCTCTTTCGCGCCAACCTGGGGCCCCTCGTAAAGCCGTCTCCGTGCTTCACCACCAAAGACTGTCCCAAACAACTAGCTTTTGGGGACGTTCTTAAACGACTAGTCATGTAAGAACGTCCCCGATGACTATGAAAGGTATCCATGGAAACGATCATCAACGTCGACGATGTCTCGTTCTCCTATGGCACGCAGACCGAGCAGGCGCTTAAGCATATCTCGCTCGGCGTGAACAGGGGAGATTTTATCGGCATTATCGGGCCTTCGGGCGCCGGCAAGTCCACACTTGCCGCCTGCCTGTCGGGAGCCGTACCCCACCACTACACCGGCACGTTCTTTGGCTCCGTCACTGTCGACGGAAACGACACCTGTGAAGTTTCGCTCACCGATGTGTCGCAGATCGTCGGCAGCGTGTTGCAGGACATCGACACGCAAATGGTCGCCTCGGTCGTCGAAGACGAGATGCTTTTTGGCCTGGAGAACTTTGGCGTTCCCCACGCCCAGATCGAGCAACGTGTGAGCGAGACGCTTAAGACCGTCGGCATCAGCGACCTGCGCGACCGCGAGATCGCCACCCTCTCAGGCGGCCAAAAGCAAAAGGTTGCCATCGCCGCCATCCTCGCCATGCGTCCGCGTGTGCTCGTACTCGACGAACCCACCGCGGCGCTCGACCCCGCCAGCTCCACGCTGGTATTCGAGACCCTGCGCGAGGCCAACCATGCACTCGGCATCACCATCGTCGTCATTGAGCAAAAAGTCGCCCTACTTTCGGAGTATTGCAACCGCGTGCTCGTGCTCAATCATGGCGAAATCGCGCTACAGGGCAAGCCGCACGAGGTCTTCGCACACGCCGATGAGCTCCGCGCCATCGGCGTCGATTGCCCGCGTGTCACGCGCATTTTCAACAGCCTCGAGGCCGATGGCCTGGCCAGCGGCACTCCCTGTTTGGATGTTGATGAGGCCGAGCGCCTGATTACGGGCATCGTCGACCCCACACGCGCGCATAACGATGCTCAGGCACCCGCCAGCTCACCGCACGCACCGTCGTTGCGCCCGCACGCCAAGGACGCCGAGCCCGTGCTCACCTTCGATCACGTTGAGTTTGCCTATCCCAACGGCGGCGCCGCCGTCCACGACCTCAACCTGACCCTCTATCCCGGCGAGCTCGTGGGCATCGTCGGCCAAAACGGTGCCGGCAAGACCACGCTCACCAAGCTGCTCACAGGCCTGCTTAAGCCCGCCTCGGGCAGCGTGCGCGTCACGGGACTGGATACCGCAGCCGTTCCCACAAGCCGCATCGCCCGCGAAGTCGCAACCCTCTTCCAAAACCCCGACCGCCAGATCTGCAAGGACACCGTGCTCGACGAGGTCGCCTTTGGCCTGGAGCTTGCCGGCATCGACCGCGCCGAGGCGCTGCGTCGCGCCCAGCTCGTCATCGACCGCTTTGGCTTGCCGGCCGACGAGGCGCCTTTCTCGCTCTCGCGCGGCCAGCGCCAGATGGTGGCACTCGCCTCCGTCGTGGTCGTAGAGCCCAAAATCGTGGTGCTCGACGAGCCTACGAGCGGCCTTGACTACCGCGAGTGCATGACCGTCATGGAAACCGTTCGCACCATGGCCGAGCGCGGCTGCGCTGTAATCATGGTCTGCCACGACATGGAAGTCGTCTCCGACTTTGCCGAGCGCATTGTAGTAATGGCCGACGGCCGCATCCTCGAGCGCGGCCGCACGCACGAGCTGTTCTCGAACATCGAGCTCATGCAGCGAGCCTACGTTGAGCCGCCCCAGGTCATAGAGCTTTCTCGTCGCCTGGCATCCTCCGTCTCTCCCGCCTTTGCACAGGTGAGCGAGGTCACCGATATCGTTCGCATTACCGAGGAGATGGTCCACCGTGGTTAACGTCATCGACTATATGCCGGGCGATACACTGCTGCACCGCTTGAACCCGGTCGTCAAACTGGACCTTGCCGCCGCCATCATCATCGGCATTTTCCTGTCCGACACCTACGTGGCGCTGTTGGGCTTTTTGGCGCTCACCCTTGCACTGGGCGCCTACGCCGGCGTCGTCGACCGTCTGCTCTCGCTACTCAAGCTGCTGATTCCGCTCGCGCTTATCATGCTGGTGCTTCAGCTGGCCTTTATGCGCGACGGCAACATGGTGTGGGGCTTTATCACCGACACGGGCCTCATTACCGGATCGAAGGCCTGCCTACGCCTGTTGGGCGTGGCGCTGCCACTCATCCTCATGCTTATGGTGACCAAGCTCAACGACCTCGCCAACGCTTGCGTCGAGGTGCTGCACGTGCCATATCGCTATGCCTTCACCTTTACCACGGCACTGCGCTTTGTGCCGGTATTTGGCCAGGAAATGAACGCCATCATGGAGGCACAGACTGCACGCGGCGTCGAATACGACACTAAGAATCCCGTCAAGAAACTCAAGCTCATGCTGCCGCTGTGCGTGCCACTGCTCATCTCGAGCGTGGGCAAGACCGATGCCACCGCGCTTGCCGCCGAGCAGCGCGGCTTCTACCTGCGCACGCGTGCGAGTTCGTATAAGCGCTACCCCATCAAAGGCCTAGATATCGCCGTACTTATCGTCAGCATCACCCTTATCGCCATCGGCTTCCTGTTCTAGCAATCGCTGACAGCAACTGACAAACGCAAAAGGCCCCGGCTCGCATCAAACGAGCCGGGGCCTTACTGTTTTCCCAGATAAAACCTACCAAAATAAACCTGTCCCTTTTTGGCAGGTCAAGGGCTACAGGCGGTAGGGGACGCCGCTGCGAATGATGGACTCGCGCACCAGGACATCCATCGCATCGAGGGTGATCTCGGGCATCTCGCGATACTTCTGCAACACCGAAAGCTCCGTGCAGGCCAGGATGACGCGGTCGCAGCCGCTGCGGGCGAACTCCCACATCACGCGGTCGAACTTATCCATATCAGGCTCGCGCCCGGCCTTCACATCGTCGTAGATGAGCGACATCACGTCGGCCTGACGCTTTTCGCTGGGATAGACGACCTCAACGCCCGCGGTCTCACATTCGCGCCCATAGACGTCTGCGCCCACGGTACCGTCGGTGCCCATGATGCCGATCTTGTGCACCGGCTCGGCCGGCATGCTCAGGTTGGGGTCGAACTCGCACTCCCCCATCACCGCGCCGGCCAGAGCATAGCGCACCGACTCGCGCGGCATGTGGATAATCGGCACCTTCGTAAACGACTGGATCTGGTCGTAGAAGTAGTGTGACGTGTTGCAGGGAATCGCTATGTGCGAGCAGCCCAGCGACTCGAGCGCTTGGGCGCACTCCTTCATGGTCGCCAGCAGCTCGGCATGCTCACCGGTCTTGATGGCCAGCGTGCGGTCGGGCATGGTCGACTTGGAAAGCACCACCATGTCGATATGCTCCTGGTCGCACGTAGCCGCCGTATGGCGCACCACCTGGTCGTAGTAATACGACGTGGCCTCGGCGCCCATGCCGCCGATAACTCCCAGCTTTTCCATCGCCGCCTCCTTGGTGACGCCCACGCAATTGCGCGTATCATGCCCGCGCCCGCCCGATACATACCGGACGGGCGCCACACTCGTCTACTTGTAATACGTCTTGAACAGCTTAAAGTGGCGCAGCTTGGTGTGCCACATGCGCAACCAGCGGTTAAAGACAAAGTCTCCCTTCATAAACGAGGGATCGGCGCCCTTGCCCTCCTTGGCCAGACGATGTGCCTTCGCACGCAGCTCGGGGTCCTTGACATACTTGTCAACGACGCCCATGGGAACAACCATCCACAGAGCCTCATCCTGCGCCGTCACAAATTCCGGCTCAAACGGGCGGTTATAGACGTACTCATCCACCACGTATTTAGCAACGTTAAATCCACTATTGGTGACATAGTAATTACTGCGGCCCTGACGCGTGTTGAAGTCGAAGAACTTAAACGAGCCATCGCGCTCGTCGTACTTGACGTCGAAGTTGGAGAAGCCCGTAAATTTAAGGTCCTCAAGCAGCTTGCGCACGCCACCCATGAGCTCGTCGTTGGGCTCAGTGATGATGCAGGCATGGTTGCCTACACCATGGGGCTGATGCTCCTCGAGTAGCACGTGACCCAAGCACATCATGCGAACCTTGCCGTTGCGGTCGGAATAACTGGTAAGCACGCGCATGTACTCGTCGTTGCCGGGCACGCGGTCCTGCAAGATGAGATCATCGGTGTAGCCGCTGGCGTACACATCGCGAATGACCTGTTCCAGCTCGGCGCGATCGGCAATCTCGTAGGCCTTCTTCTGACCCTCGAACTCGTGCTCCCACCACATGATGCCGTCAGAGGGCTTCAGAATCATCGGAAAGGGGAAGTCGATCTGGTCGAGCACCTCGGCGGAAGCCTCACCCTGAGCGTTGAGCATCGCCATGGTAAAGGTAAACGTGTGCGGATAGGGCACACCGTGCTTCTCGCACAGCTCGTAGAAGATCTCCTTCTTCTGGCACTGCTCAAGCATGCTATAGGGCGCATAGGGCGCGATGACGTTCGAGGCAAGCTGGCCGGCGTCCTGGGCCTGCGCGGCAAGCGCGACGTAGTTGTCGCCGCAGCCCATGAGAATAATCTTCTTATCAGGATTGGCCTGTGCGACGCCGTTAACGGTCTCGATCATGACCGGCATGGTATCAATATCCACGTTGGGCGTGTAATCGATAATTTGGCTGCGATACGCGGGGCCGGTCTGGTACTTGCCAAAGACCAGGCTCTTAACCTGATACTCCTCGTAGAAAGCGCGCGCCACCGAATACGCGTTGATGTCGCCGCCGAGCAGCACGGGGATAAACTCGCGCTCTGTAAACTGCAATGCCATGGAAACTTCCTATCTAGAACTGCCCACACGACGGGCGGTCTTTGTGCAACTGATTTATTCTAGCGTGCCGAGCCGTCGGCACCCAAAGCTCCACCGTATCTATGGCAATCGGCGTAATTATCCAGCACGAAGGCGGCGATCACCGGTGTAAGACAACAGGCAATGAACCCACCGTTGTTGTAGGATTCAACATGTTGCCCGCCCCGTCGAAAGGTACACTGTGCCCCAGGCTCATCCGATCAACAACCCCATCATTGACGCCGCAAAGCGCGAACTTGCGGATCGTGCCCAGACGGCAGCTCCCCTACGCACCGCAAACGATGCTTACAACGGGCCTGCCCGCATCATCTCAATCAACACGTCGGAGCACAAAGGCACGCGTAAGTCACCCGTCGCCGACGGGCACGACACCGTCATCGAGCAGTTTGGCCTCGCCTCCGATGCGCACGCCGGGCATTGGCACCGTCAGGTCTCCTTTTTAGCTGCAGAGTCTATCCAGACGGCACAGGCGCGCGGGCTCGATGTGCACGAGGGCGACTTTGGCGAGAACTTCACAACCCAGGGCATCAACCTGCTCTCACTCCCCTTGGGCACGCAGCTCAAGCTCGGTAGCGAAGTGCTCGTCGAAATCAGCCAGATCGGCAAAGTCTGCCACACACGCTGTGCCATCTACTATCTCGCCGGCGACTGCATCTTCCCTCACGAGGGCATTTTTGGCGTCGTGCTGCAGGGCGGAGAAGTCCATGCCGGTGACGACATACAGGTGATCAGGCTCGGCGACGGCACCTGTTCCTTCACTCCCGCCGAGGCACTCAAAGAGGTGGAGCGGGCTCGCCGCGAAGGAACCCTATAGTTGCAAAACCCCACGTTGAGGTAGCTTTTACAAGCAAGAATCCCGTTACAACAGGGTGCCGTAACGTTAAAGTTGAACTCTATGGTTTCTCAACAATTCACCATTCCCGCAGGTCAAGGCCAAAGCCTCAAGTTCAACTTGACCCTTTAGAACCTTTAAGGTTCAAGTTGAGGTCGAAAGCAGTAGTAGAATACACCTCGACCAATAACCTACGATTGATTGCAGAGGGACTGGATGCAGCATTCGAACCATCGCACCGCAGCGCTCATCGCGTCGAAGCCGGCTCGTATCATCACGAGCGCCGCGCTCGCCGTCGCGCTGACGGCCACGCCGATGCTCTCCCCCGTCGCGGCCTATGCCGCCTCGCAGGCAACGCAGGATCAGCTTTCCGCCGCCCAGAAAAAAATCGAGGACGCTACGAGCGCCTACAACGACGCCCGCACCAAGCTCGAGGATCTGCAAAAGCAGATCGACTCCAATGAGGCGAACATCGATAAGATTGAGGCCGAGCTACCCGAGCAGCAGGCCAAGGCAAGCTCCGCCATGCGCGATCTGTATAAGTACCAGAAGGGCACCAGCCCCATCGTGAGCTTCCTGGTGAACACGCAGAGCTTGGGTGACTTTATCACCACCTGCAAATACACCAACCAGATTACGAGCTCGAGCGTCGACGAGATCGAAGAGCTTAACAAGATGCAGACCGAGCTCGAGCAGAACAAAACCGAACTCGATCAGGCCAAGTCTCAGCTCGAGGGCGAGCAAAAGAATGCCGAGGATGCGCTGGCCCAGGCACAGCAGCTCCGCAGTGAGGCGCAGGCGAAGGCCGAGCAGGAAAATGCTGCCGAGCTGGCAAAGCTCGAGGCCGACAAGGCCGCTGCCGCCGAGAAGATCTCGGGCGAGGGCGTAAGCGGCAACAACTCCAACAGCCAGGCCAACAACGCCAACACCACCATCGACACCACGATGAACAGCTCGAATAGCGGTAACTCCGATTACGACTCGTTCATTAACGAGTGGACGAGCCGCATCGATAACTACCTTGCCGGCTCCCCTATGGCAGGCCAGGGCTACAACTTTGCCGTCGCCGCCTGGAACACCGGCGTCGATCCCCGTTGGTCCCCCGCCATCGCTTGCATCGAGAGCAGCAAGGGCCTCTATTGCGCCGGCTCCTATAACGCCTGGGGCTGGAGTGCCCGCGGCGGTGGTTGGCGTAGCTTTGGTAGCTGGAGCGAGGGCGTCTCCGCCCACGTTGCCTACCTGGGCGCCAACTATGGTTCCACGCTTACTCCGGCAGCCGCCAAGAAGTACTGCCCGCCCACGTGGCAGGACTGGTACAACAAGGTCGCCAATCAAATGAACCGTATTTAAGTGCAGCTGCAAAGGGGCCCCAAACGGGGCCCCTTTTCAATTCTCTAGGAGACGATACCGGTCGCGTTGCCGATAACAACGACGACGCACATGACGGCAAACATAAACCCGAGCGCCTTGAACCACAGTTCGACAAAAGCACTCCCCCGATACCGATCGAGCACGGGAAAACGACGTCGAAGTCTACGCCGGTCGAGCATTCCGAATGTAATGAGCAACACCAGGCCATCGACCATAAAGAAATACTCAAGCGCCAAAAACCACGTTGGATAGTTTCGGTTTTCGCCCGTTGGCGTAAATACCGCAAAATGGCTGCCCATCAGCAGCAACAATGTTGTCGCATAGACGCATCCATTCCATATGCGCCCCACGGGCTCGGGGATACGCGAGAGCAGACGCACACATTTGGATGTCACGGGAGAGACGATCGAACGCCGGCTTGCAGAAGACGGAAGCGTGAGGGCAACCGGCTGCTGTACCCGCTGCACCTGTGGCACCGCGGCCCGGGGCACGCTGGCAGCAGAAAAGGTCACGGGCGACGGTGCAGGGAGACATAGCTCATATGCCGCACGCGCAGCATGCCCCAGCGCCTTTGCACTCGCAAAGCGCTTAGCGGGATCGAGCGCCATCGCCATGCAAATCACATCCGCCAGCGGAACGGGAATGCCATGCGCCTCGCATTGCTCGCGCATGTCACGCCCCGGTTTGGGGTCAGTTCCCGTCAGGCAAAAGAACAGTAGCGCGCCAAGCGCGTAAATATCGCTGCGGACGCTCGTCTGCCCAAACCCAAACTGCTCGGGCGGCGCATAGGAACGCGTGCCAAACTTGACGGTGTCAGCGTCGGCGCCATCGCGCCAAACGCGCGCGATTCCCAGGTCAATAATCACCAGCGAGGAAAAGGTCATGCCGGCATCGGTCGCGTATCTCACGCCCGACACAATGATATTCGAGGGTTTAAGGTCGCGGTGGATTACCGGTACCCCCGGCTCCCCCGCAGCTGCAAAACCAGCATGCAGCTCGCCCACCGCTTCACACAGAACGGGATACAGCCAGCGGGCATAATCGGGCGTCGCCCCCAAGCGTCCCACCAACGCCTCGAGCGTCTCGCCTTCGACATACTCCATCACCACGTCAAGCTCGTCGCCCACACGGCGGCAATCGACGATTCGGGGCAAGTGCTCAAAACGACGACCGGCGCGCTGGGCCGCAAACAGGCGCTCATATGCTCCGCCAATCTGCACCGAAGCATCAATGCGCTTGCGGACAAAGGGACCGAGAGACCCGCCGCCAGAGCCCTCAAAATAGACGAGTTCGGTCATCTCGACATCCGAGCACTTGAGCACGCGCTCCACACGATAGCTGTCATCGCGGTCGAGCGACGCCAAATGCTCGACAAGTGAAGCAGTCAGCTCGTCATCGGAATATGTTGGGCTCTGAGTATCCATGGCGTCCATCATAACGCAGGGTGCGGACACCCCATGGTGTCCGCACCCTGTTCGTTTGCATGGTTGTTCTGGTGACACCGCCAGCTCAGCCATCGGCCGCTAACTCACCGTTTCCTCGCCAAAGCGATACAGCTCTTCATTGACCTTTTGGAGGCTACAGCCACGGTCGATGCAAAAGATAATGATTGCATCGCGACGGTCCTTACAGTTGAGGACGCTCACTCCGGCAGCCGTCAGAGCGCGGTTGGTCTCCTTCATCGACAGCGCCATTGCAAAGGCAATCTGCAGCACCTTATTGCGGCTCGGATTGCGCGAACCGGTAAAGATCTGATAGCCAAAGGTCTCGTTGAGGTCGGCCATACGCACCACGCGCGAACGCTCGAGCCCCTTCTCTTCCAAAAGCTGTTTCAGATACTCCGAAAGCGACGGGGCGGCAAAGTCGTGCTCTTTGATATAGCCATCGATGTTCGGCGCGTCGAGAAGCTCATTGAGTAACTCGTCCGTTAGCTTTTTATCGGGCATACGACCTCACCTCCCATACGGCGCAACGGTAGCGACATGTTAGGCCAGCACCCAGCTCGCAGTCGCGGACTTATCAAACATGTTGGCAAAATAGAGAGCCTTCTTGATGTCACCATCAAAATAGATATTGCCCGCCACGGAGCCACCGGCGGCAAGGGTGCCAGACTGCAGCTCATCGGAGCCCTCGCTGTAGTAACCCTGGTTCTGCTGCGCACCGTTGGCGTCCTCGCCCTTCCAGTCGTAGATATTGTAATCTGCGCCCTCATCACCATTGTTGACGTACTTGACGTGAATACCCGTCATGGTCGAACCGTCATAATTTGTGAGACCGAGCTGGACGGAATCGACGACGACGGAAAGGCCAGCAGTCGTGGTCACCGTCGTGCCAACAGCCAGGTCAGTCGTAGGCTGCTCTTCCTTCTTCGTCTCTTCCTTCTTGTCGCCATCGTCAGCGTCCTCGGTGACGGTCGCCTTATCGCTACCGCAACCGGCAAGAAGACTGGCAGTCCCCAAGGCAACAGTGGCGAATGCGCCAAGTGCAGCGCGACGGCTCAGCAGCACTTCGTTTTCGAGCTTATTCATCATGCATCCTTCCTACGATCCGGCTACCGCGCCGGCACACAGCACATCGTAGAAGGCAGCGAGCTCAAATTCATTAGCTGGGAGCTAATGGGGGTTTGTAAGCTAGATTGGTACTGGATTGAGAAGATGCCTGTTCAGATTGAGCGGTGATTGAGGCTGCAGCTTGATGCCAAAGCGCCCTTGCCGCGCCTCTGGCCGACGTTAACCGCACCCCTCTCACCTGCAAGATGCCCATGAGGGGGCTGCCCGTCGAAGATAGCGCGCGCATGGTGTTCGACGATTCCGTCGCCCCGCTATCGAATAAAAGGTATGGTCATAAGATCACTCAGGCAATAAAGCAATAGCGCTGCGGTATATCTCCCCGTGCTTTAAGTCGGCATCAGCCACCTCAGGCAAGCGATTCAAATCACGGCACCCCTATGCCAGCTCGCGAAGCCTCCCGAGCACCAGCCTGAACCACTCCAGATCGTCCTCATCAGGCACGCTATCGTACTTCCAGTGCGTTATATAGCGCCACCGAGAGAAGACGCCGCTGCCCAGAAGCCCAACGTCGTCTATGGTGTCTATGTCCTCTCCCAGTCCTTCGGCCGTACCGGAGCGCGGATATGCCCCGGCAAAGGCCTCGCCACAGTCCATGTGCCAACCCAGGCCGAACATGTCATGGGCCAACGCGTGGAAGTCGCGGGTGGGACCGTCCAGCGAATCCTCGAAGCGCTTAACGAACCTGCACAGGTCATCACCGTAAACCCCGCCGAACAAATAAGACTCAATCACGTCCTTGCCGCGCAAGGCCTCTAACCACTCGGTCGGAATGCCCTCGTATCCGTACAGGATGCCGGCCAATCCACCGGCCACGCAAGCCGTGGTGTCGGTATCGTCGCCCAGGTTCACGGCGGTCAGTACGCAGTCGCGGTAGTTGTCGGTATGTTCTAGGCACCAGATGGCGGCGTGGTAAGTATCCCACACGTAGCCGCCGCTGGCACCAGCTCTGTCCTCACTCTCGCAGCCGGCGTGCCCGCTGTAAAGCACCTCGCGGGCATAGGCGATCATGTCCACGCAGGCCTGGCAGCAGTCGTCGGTAGCGTGGGTGATCGCGCTGACCTCCCTTATGTCGCAGTCGGAGCATTCCATGAACACCATAGGCAGGCAGCGCATGAGCGAGCCGTTGCCCTTGCTGTATTCGCTTGTGAGCCCGCAACCCGTATCGAGCGCCTGCCTGGTGGCGTTGCCGTAGTCGAAGACGTTCCCGTCGGCGGTGTATGCGCCTTCGTTTATCCATTTGCGGAACTTGACGAGGATATCGTCGCAATTGATATCGCCCAGCTCGCGGTAGCTGTCGCACAGCGCGAGCGCCATGGACGTGTCGTCGCTCCATGTGCCCGCAGGCTGGTTGTGCGTGCCGCGGCCCACCATGTCCGTGCAGGTAAAGCTGCCGCGCGGCCTGAACTCGTAGGGCACGCCGAGCGCATCGCCCACGGCCATGCCGTACACGCAGTCCCTCACCGTCCGCAACAAGCCCATGGCGCGCACCTAGTTCCAGTTCATGCCGAACTTGCGCGAGCAAAGCACGTCTTTCCAGTGACTCTCGCGCTCGCACACCTCGGCGGTGGTCATCTTGGTGTCGCACACCTCTAGGATGGAGTAGGTGAAGTTTTCCATGATGTACCCAGTTCCGTGCTCGGCCACGATGGCCTTGAACTCCTTGTTGCCGCCAGTCGGGTCCATGGGGTTGGCATAGGCGCTCCAGCGCTGCCAGATACCCAAGTCCGCGCCCGCGTCCTTCTTGCTGTCGCCCGAGGCCGAACCCACGTAGAGTTTCCCCGTCGCGGTGTCGGTGATGCAGTAGACGCCCTTCACGTTGTCCAGCGCCCAGTACCAGTCGGAGCCCACGCTGGCGATAACGGCCTGCAAGGTCTTGTGGTCGATGCACACGTACTTGTAGCCAGGGAAAGGGGCAACGTTGCCCAGGCTCATCGAGTACTCGTACACTACGGGCTCGAAGTCGTGCATCGTGTTCTCGTAGAACTTGTTGTAGATGTCGCGCCCGATAGGCTTCTTCAACTTGATGATGAGGCGCTTGATGTAGGCCTCGTAGTCGGGAAGAAGCGTCAACTTGTAGCCCACGCCGCCCAGCACCTCGGGTACTGCCTTCTCCACTTTGTGCATGCCGCCGAAGATGAAGTACTCGGGCCCGTAGGTGTAGTACTGTGCGAACGAGAGCAGGTAATCCGCATGGTTGAGGTTGTTATTCGCTTGTCCCGTCGCGCTCCTCCACGCGTTCATCTCGTACCATCGCGAGCCGCTATCGGTCTTCTCGGGGGTCGAGGTGTCCTTCAGCAGCATGTCGTACGCGCGCACGTTCACGTCGCCAGCGTTCATGTTGAATTTGATCTTTGTCTTCTCTGGGTGCGCCACTGGCATCAAATCCCCGAGCGTTATAACAGCATTTCCCATGTTAATTCCGCCGTTTCAGTTTGATAAGCCTGTAGGTCGAATCATACCACTCGCTTTCCAGACGAAAATTAGCGCTCGGCTAACCGCTCTGCTGTTGTCGTTTCTTATGGCGAAGAAGAGCACGAAGCCGATAAGCCCCGCGCCCGTGTTTATGCCTTGTATGGCGATTGTTCGTGATGTGCCCGCACAGCTATTTTTGGTGAATAATCCGAAAGTCAGGAAGATAAGTGCGAATCATCCACGCCACCATCCGTCTCGCCCGCACTCGGGCAATACGCAGTGCCCGCTCCTGATCGGCCGTCCCTAGCGCCGGCGCGAACTCTTAGATGGCGCCTTTTGCGCTCATCACCTTTCGGAAGACGGTCGCGTCCTGCTTGCCGATGGGAATCGCGATCTTCTTGCCGCCCGCGCGTCACACTCCGTCTTGAACAACATGTCCCATCCGCCCCCTCGCCTCATCCTCAAAAGGCTCGTCGAAGCCTAGCCCACCGTGACGGATTCCCCGGTAAAGGTGCTAACGAGCAGCAAAACAAAGAACACAAGGTAGCCGATGCTCAACAGGTAGGCGGTAACCAAAAAGACAATCCATCCCACATCGGTCTTGCCGTCGGCATGGCGTTGCTCGCGATTGCGGCAGAGCCAAATCGTCACGCCAATGGCCACAATCAGCAACACAAGCGCCGCCGCGGCAAGCCCGGCAAGCACAACCATCACGCCAATGCTCACAGCAATAACCGGGAGCAGCAGCAAGCCGCACCCGCACCCACCAGGACTATACACGGCGGTCTGTCGGCGTCGCCCCATCGTCACTCCAACCTCAACATCTTTGAGCACTACAATGCGATAGCCCGCTGGACAGGAACGATCTTGTCCAGTTCCGGTTCGATGCGCCTCTTCTCCGCCTCGAGATCAAACGCTATCTGGGCGCGCAACCAATAACCATCCGTCAGGCCAAAGTAGCGGCAAAGGCGAAGGTCGGTGTCGGCCGTCACGCGACGCCTTCCCAAGATAATCTGCCCAATGCGTTGAGCCGGAATCCCGGTCTCTTTAGCAAGGCGATATTGAGAAATGCCCATAGGGATAAGAAATTCCTCTTTGAGAAGCTCACCAGGAGTCACCGGTGACAGCAAATCGGGCGCAGTCTCATCACTTGTGATAATCGACGATTTCGACATTCCAAGCCATCCCCTGTCTCCACTCAAAACAGACCCGATAGCGCTCATTAACACGAATGCTATATTGGCCGGCGCGATCGCCCTTCAACGCTTCAAGACGATTGCCCGGAGGAACGCGAAGATCATCAAGTGAAGCACAAACCTGCAGTTGACGAATCTTCCTCAATGCGACACGCTCAAAAGGTACGAACCTCCTGACCCGCACACCCATCGCAAAACGTTCGGTATCCTCATCTTTGTACGATGCAATCATAGTATCGCCTTACGTTAATAACGTCAAACGTTTCTATAGACTTACATCTCTATCCTTGATTATCGACTTTATCCGAACACCTCCCACATTCATCCGCACATGTGCG
>USPC01000008.1 GCA_900556605.1 uncultured Collinsella sp.
ATGACCAGAAGGTCAATGCCGCCTCGTTTCAAGGCACCTTGCTCGCTCTGGCGGGTTTTCGCTATCGGTGCCATAACATCGGCGTTGCCTTTGTTGATGTAGTCGTTGGGGACGTTCTTAAATGACTGGTCGAAAGGGACACTCTTGCCGGCACTTGGGGACAGTCCCTGAGTGCCGGCAGATTGGGACACTCCTTTGAAGATGGCGCTGAAGGCTATCCCCGACGGCTAGTCGTTTAAGAACGTCCCCAACGACTAGTTGTTTAATGCGCCAGTTTCTGTCGAGTCGGTGCTTCTTGCGGGTTGCCCGTATAATGGTCTGCGTATGAACCGCAACCAAGGAGTTCCAGTTTATGGACCAGAGCCTTTTTAAATTCGACCTGATCGCCGAAGACCCGACGACGCACGCGCGCGCCGGCGTGCTGCACACCCCGCACGGAGACATCGAGACGCCGATCTTTATGCCCGTGGGCACCAAGGCAAACGTCAAGGGCATCCCCACCGAGACCGTTAAGCAGCTCGGTGCGCAGATTGTGCTCGCCAACACCTACCACCTGTCCATGCGTCCCGGCGAGGACACCATCGCCGAGCTGGGCGGACTGCACAAGTTTATGAACTGGCACGGCCCCATCCTCACCGATTCGGGCGGCTTCCAGGTGTTCAGCCACAACGACGCCGTCAAGCTCACCGACGAGGGCGTGCGCTTTATCGTCAACGATTACGACGGCCGCCACGTGTTCTGGACGCCCGAGGACAACATGGAAATCGCCATGAAGCTCGGCTCCGACATCTGCATGCAGCTCGACCAGTGCCCGGGCTATCCCGCCACGCGCGCCTACGTTGAGCGCGCCGTGGAGCTGTCGAGCATGTGGGCCGAGCGCTGCTACAAGGCTCACACCCGTGATGACCAGGCGCTCTTTGGCATCGTCCAGGGTGGCATGCATCTGGACCTGCGCCTGCGCTCGCTGCGCCACCTGGAGGAGTGCGGCGACTTCCCCGGTTACGGCATTGGCGGCTACTCGGTGGGCGAGGACCACGAGACCATGTTCGAGACGCTGGCGCCGCTGGTTTCCGAGTACATGCCTAAGCACAAGCCGCACTACCTCATGGGCGTCGGCAACCCTACCACGCTCGTGCGCGGCGTTGGCGTGGGCATCGACATGTTCGACTGCGTGCTGCCGACGCGCACCGGCCGCATGGGTACGGCGTTCTCCAGTGAGGGTCGCCTTAACTTCCGCAACGCGCGCTTTGCGCACGACGACGGCCCCATCGACCCCACCTGCACCTGCCCGGTGTGCACGGGCGGCTACAGCCGCGCGCTCATCCGCCACATGGTCACGCAGAAGGAGATGCTCGGCGGTATTCTGCTGTCGATGCACAACATCTACTACCTGCTCAACCTTATGCAGCGTGCCCGCCAGGCCATTATCGAGGGCCGTTACGGTGCGTTCGTGAGCGACTGGATGAACAGTCCTGCGGCGGTGGACTACTAAGGACGGCGCGGACGCTTGCGAGGCGAGAGCAACGGCAAAGTCCGAGCGCCGACCGGTTATCACGTTCGCTAACGCCGTCTGCGCGACTGCTGACCGATAGCTTGCAAGCGCTTGATGCATCGTGGGTACCATACCGAATAGTTGATGTTCGGGCGGGTGTTTGACGCGTGGCGTCGACCCCGCCCGTTTTTCTTTTTCTCGATAGGAGTACCTATGATTAAGAACGAGAATGTCGAGGGCGAGCCTGCCTACGACGAGACGTACCGCCGTGGTCCCGTGGTCATGCGCGGCCCCATGATTCCTAAGGACAACACCTACGCCAACCTGCTGGCGCCCGAGGATTCGACTGACTGGTTGCATGCCGACCCCTGGCGCGTGCTGCGCATTCAGGCCGAGTTCGTTGATGGCTTTGGCGCGCTTGCCGAGCTTGGTCCTGCAGTGACCATCTTCGGCAGTGCCCGCACGCCCAAGACCGATCCGCTCTACAAGGCGGCGCGCACGGTCGGTCGCAAAATCGCCCAGCGTGGCGTGGCGGTCATCACCGGTGGCGGCCCCGGCATCATGGAGGCGGCCAACAGGGGAGCGGCGAGCGTTAACGGCAAGTCGGTCGGCTTGGGTATCGAGCTTCCGCACGAGCACGGGCTCAACAAATATGTGAACCTCGGTATGGACTTCCGCTACTTCTTTGTGCGCAAGACCATGTTCGTCAAATACAGCTCGGGTGCCATCGTGTTTCCCGGAGGTTTTGGCACGCTCGACGAGATGTTCGAGGTGCTCACGCTGGTACAGACGCACAAGGTCAAGCGCATGCCGCTTGTGCTGGTAGGCAGCGAGTACTGGCGGGGCCTATTCGACTGGCTCAACGGTCCGGTGATGGACGCCGGTATGATCAGCCCGCTCGATCCGGAGCTTGTGCACATTACCGACGACCTCAACGAGGCCGTCGACATTGCCCTAAGTGGGCTGATGTAGGGCGAGCGTGCCTGTTGTTGTAGTAATGAGAACGGCAGATTGATGCTATTTAACATCAGTCTGCCATCTATATTGGGTATACTGATGCAAAAGACGAGAGCGAGGAGGTCGCAAATGTCTACAGCAACAGTTAAGCCTACGACGGTTCGCATCGAAGAGGGGCTCAAGGAGCAGGCGACTGAGTTCTTGGATTCGGTCGGCCTCAGCCTCAATTCCTATCTCAATCTTGCCGTTCGGCAGCTGGTAAATCAGCGAAAGATTCCTTTTGAGATTGTAGGAAGGGCGGAGGTGCCCAACGAGGCGACGAGGCGTGCCATGGTGATCGCCGAGGCTCATGAGTTGGGGGTTTTGCCGGACGATAGCCCGTCATTCAACAACGCTGATGAGCTTATATCATTCCTCGATGAGGACTAGCGATGTTTGAGATTAAAGTCGAGGCTCAGTTTAAGGCGGATTATAAACGGACGATGCGCATCCATCCGCAGCTAAAGAGTGAGTTTAAAGCGGCGGTTGCAGAGCTTGTGGCCCATGGGTCGCTTCCAGCGGAGTACGGCGCCCACGAGCTCTCAAACCCGGGCGGAAACTACAACGGCCACATCGATTTCCACCTATCCGATGGCTTGGTCGATGTGGTCGTTCTGTACTTGCCGCATAAGACTAATCCTGTGATCCGACTGGTCAGAATGGGCTCGCATCAAGAACTGTTCCAGGGCCCACTGAGCTAGCCACTCGCTTTTAACTTGCGGTGGAATAGGGATTGATTGGCGGCTGATACGCCAAAAAAACAGTCCCTATTCCACCGCAAGTGGTGGGGATGTCCTGCCTGTTGACGTGGCATCTGGCTTTCCCTTGTGGTTGATTTCGTCTAAGAGCTCCGCTGCGATCTCGCTGTTTTTGAACCTGATGCTGCAGTCTTCTTTCTTGGGGAAAGCTAGTAGCGGGATCGTTCCGTACCAGATAGTTTCTTCGTCAATTATCGCTGCACACAAACGTCCTTCTGCTCTAATGGCATGCTCGACGTTCATTTCTGCCAAAGTCTCGCTTGCATCTTCGCGCGGAGTCGAGGCAATGAAAAACTCAAGAGCAATCCCTCGGGCAGTGGCACCTTTGATTGCATCGCCGAGCTTTGCGAGGCAGGCGGCGGATGCGTAGGGCGCGGCAATGAAGATGCTCTTGGCGGCGCCAACGATGTCTTCAACCAGGGTCTCTACGGCATTAGCCGGTTCTATGAGAATGTTTTGATCGGACTGCTCGCCGCCTCCGGTCACGTAGACTTCGTATCCGAGCTTGGCGTAGGTCTTGAGTCTCTTCTGGTACATGCGGGCGAGCATGGGTATAGATAAATCAACGTAGTCGAATATCTCAACCCGTCGCTTGCCCTCGTGGCTTCTATGGAGCCTGCCCGCCTGCTGCGTGATGCTGCCGTCCCACGATATCGGCGTGGCAATGAGTAGAGTGTCAAGGTAGGACAGATCGAAGCCCTCGCCCAAAAGGCTTTCGGTGGCGACGATGATTCGATGTTCATGCTCGAAGCGGGGAAGACTGCTCAGTATCGTTTTTCTTTCTTTGGCGTCGATTTCCCCGGTCAGGAGAACGGGTTCGTGTCCTTGGTTTTTGAGCATCCCGAACAGCTCCTCGGCATGCTTTTTCCTTTTAGTCAGCACGAGCGGATGCCGGCCGTTTGACGCAGCTTCAATAGCGTCGTTGACAATCAATTCGTTTCTAGCTGCATGCGTGCACAGCAGGTCGAGAATCTGATTGAAGTTTGCACCTGGCTCGTAGGCGGGTAGTCGAATTCCAGTAAAACGAGGCCGTACGATGCGCTGGATGCCCTGCTGAATCGCTTGCGCTTTTGGATCGATAGCATAACGGAGCGGGCCGCAGAGCATGGAGAGCGCCCGCGTAAGGCCGTCGGATCGTTCGGGCGTCGCAGAAAGGCCGTATACGTATTTGGCCGGGGCGGACTTGAGAATAAGCTCGAGCTGTGGTGCGGCGGCATGGTGGCATTCGTCGCAGATAATGAGGCCGTAATTTCGAACAAGGCCCTTAACTATCGGCTCTCCGGTTTGGCGGTCTTTGCCAGATAACGACTGGAACGAAGCGATGTCGACGAGGCCGCTTACGGCCATTTTGCCTCCTCCTATTTGTCCGATGACCGGAGGCTGCCTTTTGCTGATTCGTCCTTTTGGGGTTCGGACGGGCTCCCTGTTGTCCGTAATGTCGATAAATCGCTCGAGCTGGGATTTCCATTGGGTTATGAGTGCGGTTTTGGGAACGATGACGAGCGTTGGAAGACCAATGGATGCAATAAGATAAGCTCCGACGACTGTTTTACCGAAGCCTGTCGGCGCGGACATGATTCCGTCTTCGTATATGAGCATCTGATCAGCGGCGATTTGCTGCTCAGGGCGAAGGACTCCTTTAAATGCCATAACAATCGGATTACCCGATTTGCGCTCGTCTGAATAGTGGGCGGTAACGCCGGTCTCTTGAACTAGCTGCTCAAGTTGAGTTTTGCAGCCCCGGGGAATTGCAACATGACCATCTCTCAGTTCGCTAAGGTCTATGAGTCGCGGTTTGCCGAATACTGATTGATGCATGGACTGCGCGCGATAGAATGCCGGATTGGCAAATGTCGCAAGTCCGCGGATTTCCATTTGAGCTGCTGGACTCAGAGACTTCTCGGGGATGTACAGCATATCGGCTTGAATAACGGGCAGCGATGAGGGAAAGTCCCGCGATGTGAGTGGTAGTCGCTTTCGTGGTCTTTGGGCATACCGTTTGCCCTTGGTTGCCACCGTAGTTGTTGCTGGTCCGTGCGGGTTGTTTCCAGGGGCCTCAATCAGATCTTGCACCGTCGAGCGCGGAATCAGCTGGACTTGTGATAGATAGAGCCATTGGTCGGGAAAGGGCTTGAATTGTTCGTCTACAAATACACTGTTTCCTTCACGTTGCGCCTTGCCTTGAAAGGGGAGTGCGATGAGGTTTCCGAAGCCTCCATCGGGAATAGTGGCCTGAGCGGGTAGCATTTGATCAAAGGCCTCGAACGTGATTGTCTTATTATGCGCCGCAGCTTCGGTTATGAGGCAACTTCCAAACTCTCGGGCAGCCTTTGCGCTGATTGGCTCGAGGAAGAAAAACCAGATGTGGGCGCCGTTGCCGGACCTTGAGCGCTCAACGGCGGCGTTAATGCCCCGTCGTATTGCAACAAGCCGTACGGCATTTGTTGCCTCTTTCCAGTCCGCTTTGTCAAAATCGATGACGAGAACTTTCGTGTTGCAGTTCCTATCGAGAACATATTGCCCGAGGACGTCGCGGAACCGGTCATCGTTGCCTTTAAAGTGAGCAATGATTGCGGCATCGCTTAATTCCGGGAAGACGCGATTGCTGCATTCTACGCATTTAACTCTTTGATGGGCTGCTTTGGGGCAAATTCCTGGCTCCCACTCATTAGCACAAGCAGGCGTATAGCCAATGCCCCCGTCCTTTCTGCGATATCCATGAGCGTAAACATCTTTGCGCCCGGTAAAGAGACTGCGAAAGAGCTTGAGTTTATCGCGTGCTGGGCTCGCGCTGGTGACGATGCCCTCGATTTGCGCTCGTTCATCGAACAAAGCGCCAGCTTCTTCCCACTCTTCTAGCGTTGCGTAGCGTACGTCTGAACCGTTGTTGCAAATGACGATTTGTCGGTGTTGGTCCGATATATGTGTGATCGTCTGATCGTATTTAAATTGTGCGGTCCCAAAGAGGGCGTATTGATGCATAGCGTTGCCCATTTGAATGCCGTCCTTGTATTGGAGTTGTTGAGACGAGGGTACGGCATTACGGCTTTTTGGGATATGTAATTTCGATTCAAGTTTGCTAATGGCAAGGGATTATTCTGCGAGCGGCTTTCGGTCGATACCAAGGCGCGCGACGGCCCTTGATAATCAGGGTTTGCGGTCATATGGGTAGCCGGAGGCGTAAAGAGCGGACCTCATTCAGACCCGGTGGGCAAAAAATGGAAAATATGAGTACTGTTGCTCGGTTAGTCTCATATCATTTGGGAAGTATCTAAGACCAATTGACTGAGTTTTAGTATATTCACCCCCCCTAAACACGACGATTCGGGGCTTGATGGAGCTTGAAATCGGTGGAAGCGGGCAATTTCAGCGAAATTTTGCTGTTACTAAATTTATGACAGTACTCATATTTGCCATTTTTTGCCCACCGGGTACCGCTAGGGGCTAGTCGAAGCTTCCCCAAACAGCTGGGAATGCGCCGATCGTCAGCATATCTTGTATATGGATGGCTCAGCAAAAGAAGTTGCGGTGAAATAGGGATTGATTTGCGGCTGATACGCCAAAAACAGTCCCTATTTCACCGCAACTGATGTGGGTGTCCCTAGCGAGTTGGCTGGTAGCGGGGGCAGTAGCTGATGGCGATGGCGTCGACGCCTACGTGGGTTGCGATGGTGCAGCCGATGGGGCCGGTGCCGGCGTCTACGTAGTCCTGGCCTGCGAGCGCTTGGTTGACGAGCTCCTGCTCCTCAGCGGCACCGGTTGTGAGCACGCGTACGCTTGAACCCGGGTGTTCTGCCAAAAATGCGAGGCAATCGGCCATGGTGTTGGCGACGATGCGCTTGGCGCCGCGGCCCTTCTTGATGGCCTTGATCTCGCCCGATTTCCACTCCGGCGAAACGGCCAGGCGAATGTTGAGCATCTGCGTCAGCTGGCCAGCGAGCTTGGGCGCGCGGCCGTTCTTGACCAGGTTCTCGAGCGTGCGCGGAATCAGCAGCAGATGGGCGTCGGGCAGCGTCGCGCGGATCTGAGCCTCGGTCTCGTCTAGGCTGCGGCCGTCCTCGCGCATGGCGAGCGCGTACTCTACCAGCAGACCCTCGGCGCCCGAGCCGGTGCGCGAATCGATGCAGCGCACGTCGAGCTCGTGGGTATCGGTCACCTGGCACGCGTTGGCGTAGCAGGCAGACCACTCGCTGCATAGCGAGATAAAGATGGCGCTATCGTGGCCGTCGGCGAGCACGCGGTCAAAGAGTGCCTTGAATTCACCGGCACTCGGCTGCGAGGTGTGCGGTAGCTGCTCGGAGCCTGCCATGCGGGCGACGTATTCCTCGGCGGTGATTTGCACCTGGTCGAGCAGATCCTCGCCCTCGATAATCACATGCAGTGGAATCACGTAAATGCCGAGCTCTTGGGCACGGGCGGGGGAGATGTCCGACGTGGAGTCGGTTATGA
Organism: uncultured Collinsella sp.; assembly: GCA_900556605.1. Classification (GTDB taxonomy): domain Bacteria; phylum Actinomycetota; class Coriobacteriia; order Coriobacteriales; family Coriobacteriaceae; genus Collinsella. The sequence continues at coordinate 7,696 of USPC01000008.1, forward strand.
TGGCAAAAGACATAATTGCACCTTTCGTTGGGGCGTTTGCGCGCCGCCTTCTGAGAGCAAAGTGCGACAAGTATAGTAGAGTCATTCCACATTGCTAGGTTCAATTGTTGAATAGTCAACAGTTTGAAGTGTCGGTGTGGAAATCATCAACTGGGGAAGAGGGATGCCGATGGAGGCACTGGAGATATGCAAGCGGCCGGTCGTGCTGTTTGATTTCGATGGCACGGTGGCCGATACAGGCCGGGCGGTGATGACCTCGACGCGCAAGACGCTTGCTGCGCGCGGGTTTTCGGAAGCGCAGATGGGTGACCTGCGCCGTATGATCGGGCCTCCCCTGTGGAAGAGCTTCCACGACTTTTATGGCTTCTCGCGCGAGGAATCGCTTGTGGTGGCCGACGAGTACCGTGCCTTTTTCGATGAGCTGGGGCCGGATGAGTACCCCGTGTTCGATGGAATCTCCGAGCTGCTCGACAGCCTTGCCGCGCAGGGGCATCGCATGGCGGTCGCGACGTCTCGCATGGAGGCGAAGTGCATCGATATGGTGCATGAGCTGGGGCTTTGCCAGTTTGAGGCCGTGGTTGGCATGAATCCGCCGCAGGGGCGCGAGACCAAGGCGGATTCGGTCCGCGATGCGCTGGCGGCCCTGGGCGCGACGGCCGACGGTGCCGTGATGATCGGCGATCGCTTCAACGATGTGGAGGGCGCGCACGCGATGGGCGTGCCGTGTATCGGCATCTATTCGGGCGCGGCGGCACCGGGGGAGCACGAGGCCGCGGGCGCCGATGCGGTGGTGCACTCGGTGGCCGAGCTTGCTAAACTTTTCGCTATATAAGTATGTGATGTGAGAGGCGGGCGCGCTCGCCGCTCATTGGTAAGGAGGTCGTCCATGAATCAGGTGGAGCAGAGCGTCGCTGAGTATGTCGACGAGGTCTGGGAGGACGTTGTCGCCGATATCGAGCAGCTGGTGGGCTATCCGTCCGTGGCCGTTGCTACCGATGCGGAGCCCGGTGCGCCGTTTGGCCGCCCGGTCCGTGATGCGCTTGATTGCGCGCTCGGTATCGCGCAAAAGCTCGGCTACCAGACGAGCGATGACGAGGGCTTTGTGGGCATTGCCGATATTCCGGGCCGCGGCGACAAGCAGCTCGCGACCATCTGCCACGTGGACGTGGTTCCCGCCGGCCCCGGTTGGAATACCGACCCGTTTGCGATGGAGCGTCGCGAGGGCTGGCTGCTCGGTCGCGGCGTTATCGACGACAAGGGTCCGGCGGTACTGTCGCTCTACGCCGGCGCCTATCTGCTCAAGCACGGCATCACCCCGCGCTATACCTTCCGCGCGCTGCTGGGCTGCGATGAGGAAGTGGGCATGTCCGACGTTCACCATTATCTGGAGAACTATGCAGACCCCGACTTTCTGTTTACACCCGATGCCGAGTTCCCGGTCTGCAATGCCGAGAAGGGCCAGTTTGGGGCGACGTTTGTGAGCTCCAAGATCGACGGCGGACGCATTGTGTCCTGGAGCGGTGCCGAGGCGAGCAACGCCATTCCGTCGCAGTCTATCTGCGAGCTCGCGATTGCCGCCGATGAGCTGCCGGCGCCGGTCGAGAACGCCGACCGCCTAGAGATTACGGCGCTCGATAACGGACATGCGCAGATTTTCGCTCACGGCATTGGCGGTCATGCCTCGATGCCCGAGGGAACGATCAATGCCGTTGGCCTCATCGTGGCGTATCTGCGCGAGGCCGAGGACGCGTTTGGCGCACGCGATGAGCGCCTGCTGACGCCTGCCGAGCACGAGTTTGTCAAGTTTCTGGCCTTTGTGCATGCGGATGCCTATGGCCGCGGCCTGGGTATCGACGCGACGAGCCCCGCGTTTGGCCCGCTCACCTGCAACCCTGGCGTCATCCGCGTGGCGGATGGTCACATTGAGCAGGTAATCGACGTGCGCTTCCCCGATAGCACGAGCGCCGATACCATCCGCGAGCAGCTCGAGCCGCTCGTGGGCCGCTTTGGTGTGACGTGCCAGCTGGGTCGCGCGAAGGTGCCGTTCTCGGTCTCTGCCGATGATCCGGCCGTGAAGGCGCTTATCGATACCTATAACGAGTTTACGGGTAAGCATGCCGAGCCCTTCGCCATGGGCGGTGGCACGTACGCGCGCAACTTTGCTCGCGCTGTGTCGTTTGGCCCCGAGGAGACCGGCCTTGAGCTTCCTGCATGGGGTGGCCAGATGCACGGCCCCAACGAGTGCGCCAACGAGGAACAGCTCAAGCAAGCTCTCAAGATCTATATCGTGGCGATCCTTCGTTTGAATGAATTAGAGCTTTAAGGTTACGCGGTTTCCCAATCTAAGTTGCGGTGGAATAGTTCCTAGAATGGGCCATTTGATGGCCAAACAGGAACTATTTCACCGCAACTTCGTTTTTATTGGTGTAAAAGACTGGCCATGTTTGGCGGCGGGTTTGTTATTCGTTTGTAAAGGCTGGGTCGCGCTTGCGGTAAGGGTCTATCAAAAGCCCGTAAGAAACTGCAGATAAGGCGGTCTTCGCCCGGTCGGGGTCGTATCTTTCCAAACAGCAAAGCGGGCAGGGTGCCCGCGAGTCGCATGTATGAAAGGAAGATCATGCTCGATCAGGCTTATTCTCGTCGTCAGTTCCTCGGTCTCGCTGGTGGTCTTGCCAGCTTCGTGGGCCTCGGCCTCGTTGGTTGCGGCGGCGCAGGCGCTTCCAACGCCGTCGACAAGGGTAGCGCCGCTGCTGCCGAGTCCGTCTCCGGTGAGGTGACCTACGACGGCGCCTCCTCGTTCCAGGCCCTCGTCGAGGCCGCTGCCGAGAAGTTCATGGACGCCAACCCGGACGTCTCCGTTTCCGGCTCGGGCAACGGTTCGGGCAAGGGCCTGACCGCTGTTGCCGCCGGCACCGTTACCATCGGTAACTCTGACGTCTTTGCCGAGACCAAGCTCGAGGCCGACCAGGTTAAGAAGCTCGTCGACCACGAGGTCGCCGTCGTGGGCATGGGCCCCGTCGTCTCCAAGAACGTGACGGTCGATGACCTGTCCCTCGAACAGCTCAAGGGCATCTTCTCCGGCCAGATTACCAACTGGAAGGAGGTCGGCGGCGACGATGCCAAAATCGTCGTCCTCAACCGCAAGGCCGGCTCCGGTACCCGCGCCACTTTCGAGGCTGCCGTCTTTGGCGACGAGGCCGTCGACTTTAAGGGCGACGCCGAGCTCGACAAGTCCGGCGATGTCCAGACTCAGATGGCCAGCACCGACAACGCCATCTCCTACCTCGACTTCTCGCACTTCGACGACTCCAAGTTCAACGCCGTCAAGGTCGAGGGTGTCGAGCCCAAGAGCAAGAACGTCACCGACGACTCCTTTAAGATCTGGGCGACCGAGCACATGTACTGCGCTAAGGACGCCGACGAGGCCACCAAGGCCTTCTTGGAGTTCATGCTTTCCGACGATGTCCAGGGCAAGCTCGTCGAGGAGCAGGGCTTTATCCCCGTCTCTGCCATGAAGGTCGTCAAGGACGCCAGCGGCAAGGTCTCTGCTAAATAAGTAATCGCCCCCGGAAAGGTTTGCAATGGCAAAACAGCTGCCAAAGCGCGACCTTGAGAACGTGGGCCTGGGCGTCACGGGCGCGTGCGTAGCGCTCGTGACGCTTGTCGTTGCCGCGCTTATCTTCATGGTCGCCCAAAAGGGCCTCTCGGCTTTTCTCAAGGATGGCGTTTCGGTTGTCGAGTTCTTCACCGGCACCAAGTGGGACCTGGCCAACACAGCCGAAAACGGTCTGCCCTATACCGGCGCCCTGCCCCTGATCGTCACCTCGTTTGCGGTCATGGTGCTCTCCACGCTCATCGCGCTGCCCATCGCCATCGGCTCCGCCATCTTTGCGGTCGAGATCCAACCCAAATTTGGTTCCAAGGTCTTTCAGCCGCTTATTGAGCTTTTGACCGGCATTCCCTCGGTCGTCTTTGGACTGATTGGCTTTCACGTGGTCGTCGGACTTATGAAGTCCGTTTTCCACGTGAGCACGGGTCTGGGCATCCTGCCCGGCGCCATCGTGCTGGCTGTCATGATCCTGCCGACGATGACCACCCTTTCGGTCGATGGCCTGCGCGCCGTGCCCGACAGCTACCGTCAGGGCTCGCTTGCGCTGGGCTACACCCGCTGGCAGACCATCTGGCACGTGGTGCTCAAGTCCGCCATGCCGTCGCTCATGACTGCGGTCATCCTTGGCATGACGCGCGCCTTTGGCGAGACGCTCGCCGTGCGCATGGTCATCGGCGGTATTGAGGCCATGCCGACGTCGCTGCTGTCGCCGGCCTCGACCATCACCACCACGCTCACCACGTCCATGGCGGTCTATGCCGAGGGTTCGGCCCAGGACGATGTTCTGTGGGCGCTCGGTCTGCTGCTGATGGGTATGAGCCTCATCTTCATCCTGATCATCCACATTATCGGCCGCAAGGGGGCGAAGGCTCGTGGCTAGCACGCGCATCCATATCGACGAGGCGAGACTCGGGCGCGTCCAAAAGCAGGATCGCATCGCCACGGGCGTGCTGACGGCAATCATCGCCATCGTCATGCTCATCGTCGTCTCCATGGTGGCCTATATCCTGTTCGAGGGCATCTCGACGCTGTTCCAGCCGGGTTTTCTCACGCAGCCGTCGCGCGCCAACGGAACTCAGGGCGGCGTACTCTACCAGCTGTTCGACTCGTTCTATCTGCTGCTGATCACCCTGATCATCTCGGTGCCCATCAGCCTGGGCGGCGCGGTCTTTTTGGTTGAGTACGCGCCGGACGGTCCCATCCGCGACATCGCTTCCACCGCCATCGAGACGCTGTCCTCGCTGCCTTCCATCGTTGTCGGCATGTTCGGTTTCCTGGTGTTCTCGGTGCAGCTGGGCTGGAAGTACTCCATCATCTCCGGCGCCGTCGCGCTCACCATGTTCAACATTCCCATTCTGGTGCGCGTGATCCAGCAGGCGCTCGAGGACGTGCCGCAGGCCCAGCGCGATGCGTGCCTGGCCATGGGCCTTACCCGCTGGGAGGCCACGCTGCACATCCTGATCCCCGAGGCCATGCCTGCCATCGTGACCGGCATCGTGCTTTCGGCCGGCCGCGTGTTTGGCGAGGCCGCGGCACTGCTCTTTACCTCGGGCATGAGCTCGCCGGTGCGTTTGAACTTCTTGAGCTTTAACCTGTCGAGCCCCACCTGCGCTTGGAACGTGTTCCGCCCCGGTGAGTCGCTCGCCGTGCACATCTACAAGATTTACGGCGAGGGCAGCCCCGAGGCCCAGCAGATCGTTTGGGGCACCGCTGCACTGCTGATGATCTGCGTGCTGCTGTTTAACATAGTTGCCCGTATCGTGGGCAAGCAACTGGCAAGGAAGATGACGGCCGAATGAGCGAGATGAATGCAACGCCCGCAACCGAGGCGGCCACGTCCGAGACCCAGGACTTTCTGTCGAGTGTGGGGGAGAGCGAAAAACGCGTGCGCGTGAGCGGCAGGGCCGTGAGCGACGAGGTCGTGCTCTCCACCAAGGACGTCAACGTGTACTATGGCGACCACCATGCGCTGCACGATACGTCGCTCGACTTTCACAAGGGCGAGATCACGGCGCTCATCGGGCCTTCGGGCTGCGGCAAGTCGACCTTCTTGCGTAGCCTCAACCTGATGAATCGCGAGATTCGCGGCTGCCGCGTGGAGGGCGAGATCAATTACCGCGGGCGCAACGTGAATACCAAGACCGAGAACACCTACGAGCTGCGTCGCTCCATTGGCATGGTGTTCCAACAGCCCAACCCGTTTCGCAAGTCCATTCGCGACAACATCACGTTTGCGCCTAAGCGCCACGGCATCACCGACCGTGACGAGCTCGACCGCATGGTCGAGGAGAGTCTGCGCGGCGCGGCGCTGTGGGACGAGGTCAAGGACAAGCTCGACAAGAGTGCCTACGCGCTTTCGGGCGGGCAGCAGCAGCGTCTGTGCATCGCGCGCACGCTGGCGCTCAACCCCGACGTGATCCTGTTTGACGAGCCCTGCTCGGCGCTCGACCCCATCTCGACGCTGGCGATTGAGGACCTTATGTCGTCGATTGTGGCCGAGCGCGCCATCGTCATCGTGACGCACAACATGGAACAGGCGTCGCGTGTGTCCAATCGCACGGCGTTCTTCTACATGGGCGATATGGTCGAGTACGACGAGACCGACGAGATTTTCCAACGGCCCAAGGATAAGCGGCTGAATGATTACCTCACCGGCATGTTCTCCTAGTCCGGGACATGCTTGAGGCCCGTGGCGGCTATGGTTGCCGCGGGACTGATTGGAGAGGCGGGTCATCTCTTTTGCGAGATGGCCCGCCTTTTTGTGTCGCGTACGGCCCGCCTTTTCGCTGCTATCATGGACAACGTTGAATTTCTACGAAGGAGCAGGGCATATGGCGATTCTTTTGGGATGCGATTCCGTCAGCCTAGAGTTTCCCACTAAGCATATTTTCGATAGCGTGACGCTCGGCGTGGGCGAGGGCGACCGTATTGGCATCGTCGGCAAAAACGGCGACGGCAAGTCGACGCTGCTGAGCGTACTCGCGGGCACGCTGGAGCCCGACGATGGCCGCGTGACGCATCGCCGCGGCACCACGATCGGTCTGCTCGGCCAAAAGGACCAACTTGTCGACACCGATACCGTGCATCATGCCGTCGTGGGCGACACGCCCGAGTACGAGTGGGCGTCGAGCCCCCGCACGCGCCAGATCCTCGCCGGCCTCATCAGCGACGTGCCCTGGGAGGGCACGGTGGGCGAGCTTTCGGGCGGTCAGCGCCGCCGCGTGGACCTCGCGCGCCTGCTGATCGGCGACTACGACGTGCTCATGCTCGACGAGCCCACCAACCACCTGGACATGCGCACCATCAACTGGCTCGCGCGTCACTTAAAGGCCCGCTGGCAGCGCGGTCAGGGCGCCATGCTCGTGGTCACGCACGATCGCTGGTTCTTGGACGAGGTCTGCACCAGCATGTGGGAGGTCCACGACGGCCAGGTCGACCCCTTCGAGGGCGGCTACTCGGCATATATCCTTCAGCGCGTAGAGCGCGACCGCATGGCCGCCGTCACCGAGGAGCGCCGCCGCAACATGGCGCGCAAGGAGCTCGCGTGGCTGAGCCGCGGCGCCCAGGCTCGTTCCACCAAGCCCAAGTTTCGCGTTGAGGCTGCTCGCGAGCTGATCGCCGACGTGCCGCCCGTGCGCGACGAGCTGGAGCTCAAGCGCCTCGCCGTGAGCCGCCTAGGCAAGCAGGTCATCGACGTGATCGACGTTGATGCCGGCTATGCGGATACCGACGGCGCGCCCAAGCAGGTGCTCTCCGACGTGACCTGGCTTATCGGCGCGGGCGACCGCTATGGTCTTTTGGGCGAGAACGGCGCCGGCAAGTCGACCTTGCTCGATGTGATTCAGGGCAAGATTGCGCCCACGCGCGGCCGCGTGAAGATTGGCCAGACAGTGCGCTTTGGCGTGCTGTCGCAGCAGCTCGAGGAGCTCGAGCCCTACATGGGCGACACGATCCGCGAGGTGCTGAGCAACTATAAGAAGTATTACGTCATCGACGGCAAGGAGACCGCTCCCGAGAAGCTTTGCGAGCGCCTGGGCTTTACGACGCAGCAGCTCTGGAGCCGCATCGGCGACCTTTCGGGCGGCCAGCGCCGTCGCCTGTCGCTGCTGCTGACAATCCTGGACGAGCCCAACGTGCTTATCCTGGACGAGCCGGGCAACGACCTGGATACCGATATGCTCGCGATTGTCGAGGACCTGCTCGATGGCTGGCCCGGCACGTTGATTCTGGTGACGCACGACCGCTTCTTGATGGAGCGCGTGACCGACCAGCAGTGGGCGCTGCTCGACGGCCACCTGACGCATATGCCCGGCGGCGTGGACCAGTACCTGCGCCTGTGCAACGCTACCGCCGAGGGCGAGCCCGTGGGCGCACCGAGTGCCAAGACCGGCGCGTTCGACGCCGGTGCCGCGGCAGCTGCGGCCGAAAAGCCCAAGTCGAGCGGTCAGCCCAACGGCCTGTCCAACGCCGAGCGTCAGAAGCTCCGCCGCGAGGTGAGCTCGCTCGAGCGCAAGATGGAGACGCAGCGCGCCCGCGTGGAGGAGGCCGAGGCCGCGATGGCCCAGGTCGATCCCACAAACTACACGGCGCTCGGCGAGCAGCAGGCAAAGATCGACGAGGCTCACGCCACCATGGACGAGTTGGAGACGGCGTGGCTCGAGGCGAGCGAAAAGCTCGAGGGCGAGGAGTAGACGAGGATGATCAAAGCCGCGTTTTTCGATATCGACGGCACGCTGCTGAGCTTTAAGACCCACCGGATTCCGGCGTCGGCGCAGCAGGTGCTCGACGGCTTTCACGAGCAGGGGATCGCGTGCGTGATCGCCACGGGCCGTCCGACCTACCAGATGCCCGATTGGCTGCTCGACTTGGGATGGGATGCGTACATTACGCTTTCGGGCCAGCACTGCTTTGATTCCGAGGGGGTTTACCGCAGCTGCCCGATCGATCCGGACGACGTCGCGGTGATTGTGAACCAGGTGGCGCAGGGGCGCTACGACTCGCTGTGCATGCAGGGCGAGAACTCGTTTGTGAACCGCCTGTCCGAGCGCGTGGTGACGGCTGGCAGCAACGCGGGAATCGTCTACCACGAGGAGCCGTTTGAGCACGCCTTTGACGCGCCGGTCTACCAGTTCTGCGCCTTTGTGGACCCGGCCGACGAACATATCGTGACCGACGCCGTGTCGCATTCGCTCACCACGCGCTGGTGCGACCTGTTCTGTGACATTATTCCCGCTAACGGCGGCAAGGACCTGGGCGTGGCGGCGACGCTCGAGCGGCTTGGTATCGACGCGAGCGAGGCGATTGCCTTTGGCGACGGCGAGAACGACCTGTCGATGTTCTCGGCCGTGGGCACAAGTGTGGCCATGGGCAACGCGCAGGATACCGTGAAGGCCGCGGCGACCTATGTGACGACCGCCGTGGACGACGACGGGATCTACAACGCCGCGAAGCACTTTGGACTGTTATAACTGCGGCTCGGCACTTAGGGATGCTCCTTTTCTGCCGGCAGCTGGGGGACACTCCTTGCGGGGCGTCCCCATTTTGTTTTCGTCCCGCACGTTTTGTGAAACACGGCTAACTTTTAGACAAAGTAGTAAGACATGGGCAACTTTTGCGGTAAAGTTAGCCGTGGAAAGTATCCAGAGGCTAACTAGCAATCATCGCGAAAGGCGGCCCATGGCCCTACGTGAATCCGGAGAAGACTATCTCGAATCGATCTACGTTCTGTCGGAACGTCAGGGCATCGTGCGCTCGATCGACGTTGCGGAGTACCTCGGCGTAACCAAGGCGAGCGTCTCTAAAGCCATGGCGACGCTGGAGAACAGCGGCTATGTCGAAATGGGCAAGCGCGACGTTCATCTGACGGAGCGTGGTCTGGAGGTCGCGCGCCAAATGTGGGAGCGCCACTGCTTTTTCGTGGGGCTGCTAGAGGATGCGGGTGTTTCGGCTGAGATCGCGTCGCAAGAGGGCTGCCACATGGAGCACTGCCTAAGCGAGGAAAGCTTCGAGAAGCTGAGGGCGATGCTGGGACGGGACGGTGCTTCGGCGCCAATAATGACCGACTAGCACTCCCGCAGCGGCGCGGGACAGCGACCGAGACGAGTGGTCCCACCAACTAAGTCCAACTCAGACAAGGAACCCCACCAGCAAGCGATGCCCAAGAACCGCCAGCAACGTTACCGCAGGCCGGGGCCGGGCTTGGTTTTGAAAACATTCCGCAGACCAGAAGTGCCCCCGTTCGTAGCTCCGAAGGAGCAGAACGGGGGCACTTCATTGGTCGAGGACGTTTTCAAAACCAAGCCCGGCCCCGGCCGGACAGCCCACGAACGCTACAAGTTCTTGACACCCATCGCGCGCATGGCGTTCAGGATGGCGATGATCGCCACGCCTACGTCGCCGAACACGGCAAGCCACATGTTGGCGATGCCCAGCGCTGCCAGCACAAGGATCAGCAGCTTAATACCCAGCGCAAAGATGATGTTCTGCCAAACAATCGACATGGTCTTGCGCGCCACGCGGATCGCGCGGGAGATGTTGGACGGTTTGTCGTCCATGAGCACCACGTCGGCGGCCTCAATCGCGGCGTCGGAACCCATAGCGCCCATGGCAATGCCCACATCGGCGCGGGTGAGCACGGGCGCATCGTTGATGCCGTCGCCGACAAAGGTGAGCTTGCCCTTGCCCGATTCGGCTGCCAGCAGCGCTTCAACACGCTCGACCTTGTCGCCCGGCAGCAGCTGCGCGTGGAACTCGTCGAGCCCCAGCCGCTTGGCCACCGCAGCAGCCACTTCCTCGCGGTCGCCCGTGAGCATGACGGTGCGCTTGACGCCGGCGGCGTGCAGGTCGCGGATCGTCTGCTCGGCATCGGCCTTTATGGTGTCGGCAATTACAATGTGGCCGGCATAGATGCCATCGACTAGCACGTGGAGGATGGTGCCGACGACCTCGCAATCGGGTGCTTCGACTCCGGCCGCGGCGAGCATCTTTGCGTTGCCAACGACGACGTGCTTGCCGTCGATGGTTGCCGTCACGCCGTGGCCCGCGTCGTTGGCGGAGTTGCTAACGCGCTTGGGGTCGACCTCGCCCTGGTAGGCGACACGTACGGACTGCGCGATGGGGTGATCGGAGAACGACTCAGCAAGGGCTGCGACTTCGAGCAACGACTGCTCGGTATAGCCGGCCTCGGGGTGTACCGCGACCACCGAGAACGTGCCGTTGGTGAGGGTGCCCGTCTTGTCAAAGACGACGGTGTCCACGTCGGCGAGCGTCTCGAGATAGTTAGAACCCTTGATGAGAACGCCCAGCTTGGACGCGCCGCCGATGCCGCCAAAGAAGCTCAGCGGCACGCTGATCACGAGCGCGCACGGGCAGCTGACGACCAGGAAGGTCAGGCCGCGCAGGATCCAGTCGGACCAGGCGCCGGTGACCAAGCCGCCGCCGAGCGCGAGTACCGCGGCAGCGCCGGTGACGGCGGGCGTGTAGACGCGGGCAAAGCGCGTGATGAAGTTCTCGGTACGCGCCTTCTTTTCGCTGGCGTTTTCTACGAGCTCCAGGACGCGCGCGACAGTGGACTCGCCAAATGGCTTGGTGGTGCGCACGTGGATGAGCCCCGTCATGTTGATGCAGCCGCTGATGATATCGTCGCCGGACTTGGCGGGGCGGGGGACTGACTCGCCCGTGAGCGCGGCGGTGTCGAGTTGCGTCTCGCCCTCGACGATGACGCCGTCGATGGGCACGCGCTCACCGGGCTTGACCACGATCACGGTGCCGACCGCGATGTCATCGGGGAAGACCTGCTCGAGTGTGCCGTCGGGCTGCTCGACGTTAGCGTAGTCGGGCGCGATGTCCATCATGGCACTGATCGACTTGCGGCTCTTGCCCACGGCGTACGCCTGGAACAGCTCGCCGACCTGGTAGAACAGCATGACGGCGGCGCCCTCGGCCATGTGCGGGTCGGTATCGGGGAAGAGCACCATGGCAAACGCGCCGATGGTCGCGACTGCCATAAGGAAACTCTCGTCGAAGGCCTTGCCGCGGCGGATGTTATTGAATGCCTTTTGCAGCACGTCGTAGCCGGCAATCAAAAACGGTATGAGGAACAGCATAAAGCTGGCGTAGATGTCGCCCGGGGTACCGAATGCGGCGGTGAGGGTGCCGAACTCATCGAGGGCGTACACCACGGCAAAAATGCCCAGCGCTACCAGGATGCGGTTGCGCTTATGCTCGAGTGACTCTTTCTTCTTGCGCTTCTTCTTTTTCTTCTTGGGGTCGGCGGTGGCCATGACTCGTATCCTCCCATTTGAATGTATGAACACTCGCTCATATAATTTCGCGAGCAAAGGCCGCTGCAATCGCGGCCTTGCAGGTTGGCGTAAACCTGGGCTAGAGAATGATCTCGCAGTCCGGCTCGGCGTCGGCCGTAAACTCTACAACGCGGTTGAGCACCTCGTCGAACTCAGCATCATCGGCCTCGAGCGTCAGCTTCTGGGTCATAAAGTTGACGGACACGGATTTGACGCCCTCGAGCTTGGCCAGCTCGTCCTGAAGCTCACGCGCGCAGTTGGCGCAGTCGATCTCGTCGAGTTTAAACTGCTTTTTCATGGTGGGTTCCTTTCTCTGTATTTGCGGCTTGGGTGCAGGCCGCGCTGGTACCGTGGTTGGTCGCTATTCGCAGATATGGCTCATGCCCTGGTTGAGCATGGTGTAGACGTGGTCGTCGGCGAGCGAGTAGAGGATATTGCGCCCGTCGCGCCGGAATTTAACCAGGTGCGACTGCTTAAGCGTGCGCAGCTGGTGCGATACTGCCGACTGCGAGGTTTCGGTCGCTTCGGCGATGTCTGCCACGCAGAGCTCGCGGCCCATGAGGGCGTAGAGGATCTTGATACGCGTGGTGTCGCTGAAGACCTTGAACAGGTCCGCGAGGTCGTAGAGAAGCTCCTCGTCGGGAAGGTCCTCGGGCGAGCAGGTGGTCGGGATCGCGGGTTCGGTGGCCTCGATGTCGAGTTTCGTTTCATCAACGCGGATGCTCATTGCAATATCCTTTCATATGAACATGCGCTCATATAATTTACTTTCGATTATATGAGTGTATGTTCATATGTCAATACAATTTGCGTTAATTTCGATGACTGCTTGCCGCCTCTGCGATTTTCTGTGGGTTGGGAGACATCGACGCAATGCTCGCCAACATATTTCGAGATGTTCGGCTAGCATGCTAAGAAAGCCACCTTGAGAAGCATTAGAACTGTTCATATTTGTACTTTATCGTGTCAAATACCGCGAGAATCAGTTCTTCCTCTACGGGAGTTTCTGCAGAATCAGTTTTATCTAAAGTTATATTGAGCATTGCTGCAGCCAATCTGGCACATCGGTGGCCGAATAAGTCGAAAAATGTAGGTGGACATCCGCAGAGATCGCCTTTAGAAGAGCGAATTCTCAATTAGATCAATAATCGTGTCGTCTTCCGTGCGGTTTTCATCGATTTTTGCGAACATGTCGCATTCCCAAGCCCCATTGATTTCCTCAGCAAGGGCCCCGACGTGTTGCATGTCGTCGGGTTCGGGCACATCGTTGATGCTCGGGTCATCAGCTTGCGGATATTGGCTTGCAATTTCGCGCTTGGCGGCCTCTTCTTCTTTGAGTGTCTCCAGGACGCGGCGACCGTATTCGAAGTAGCGCCGCAAGACAAATTGACGAAGAGTTTCTTGCAGGATGGCGAAGTTATCCGGGAGTCGACCGGGCCATATCTTCTCGCGAATGCGAATCGCTTCCATGACCCGTTTAAAAGCGGACTGCTTGAAAAACGAATGACGATTAACTGTGATAACGGCATATCCCATGTTTCGCAGCGTGTTTCGGCGCTCCTCGTCAATTGATTGCTGCTCGGGTTCGTCGTGGTAAAAGCCGTTGTATTCGATATCGGTCATCGAATTTTCGAGCAGCGCGTCGAGGTAGAAAACCGTCCGTCGCGTTAGGGCGGCGTATCTTTTGGGGACTGAGATCGGATAATCCGTTTTGATAGCGCGTATGGCTAAGCCACCCATTGACTTGGGCATTGTCAGCATCATGACAAACGCCGTTTCGAGTGGGGAGCGACAGCCTTCGTGTACATAAGAAAGTGCCTTAAGTGCTTTATTAGATCCACGATACCCCGGTGCCTCTGAAAAGAAGGCTCTGAGCTCTTCAACGCTGGTTAGGGCTGGGCGCTCGCGATATTGAGTTTCGTCGGACGTTCCAAGCGCGTAGGAGCCGCAGATTTCAAAGTAATACTCAACGAGCTCCGAAAGGTTGAGGTCGGCTGTTGCTTCTAACGCGCACAGCTTGATATCGACGATGTAGACGTTCGGCTCGAGTTCTAGGTAGCTTTCTGCATCAAACGTATAGCGCGTGCAGTGGCAGATGCAGCCCTTGCGGTGCCTTTTGGCATTATTGGAAAACGTCAGCACATGGATACGTTCAGAATCGACATTCTTTCTGTTGAGCCATGCTCGTGCCGCTTCCAGGTCGGACGTGGTCGGCGCAGACACCCTGATCTTTTCCATAGGTATGGGACCGGTCGCGTAGCTTGCGAGCGAGTTGGCTGTTTGGTATACAGCGCGTGCCGTGGTATGTGACAGAATGATTCCCATACGCGCATGATGGCATAGCGGACGCCGCATACGCCCGAAACTTCGGGCAACGGTATTGGGGCGCGGCTTATCTTCTGCGAACGGTGGGTTTTTGAGCTGTCGTATTGAGGGAGCAGCTTTGGCTGGGGAGGTTTCTGCCGGCTGCCCCTTTTTGATGAACTTTAGTTGCGGATTCGTAGCTTCTAAGCGTTTTTGCCGACCGCTCAGATGCCTCACCAACATAATTTGAGTTATTCGGCCTTATCCTATACAAATGGTGCGATCGCAACGTCCTATTCGAATTGATTCAGGTAGATTTATGGGGCTTGGTTGCGAAATTAAGGCGATTTTAGCTTCGATTGCGGTTCAAGGGGCCTTGACTAGTGGTTCAGCTGGCCGAACAACTCGAAAAATGTAGGTGGGCCAACCTGCCGACTATGTGAAGCACGCGTATTTGCTCGTTTTGATGAAAACTAGGGTGCAGCCATAAGGCTGCGCCCTAGTTTACTGCGTGTCGGTGTGCCCAGACGGATTGCGCTGTGCCTGGCAGGCGCTCCCGCAGATGGATCGGTTATTTCGCGAATAGGTTCTTGAGGTTGAACTCGGCTTGGACGGTGCGGAGCATGAGGTCGGTGTCGTCCAGGCCCAGATGCTGCTCGTTGGCGTCGGCGGCGAGGGTGCCGCGGCGGCGGGCCCAGTTCTCGAGCGCTGCGGGGGCGGACTCGCGGGGGAGCGAGCGGACGTCGGCATCCAGGCTACGGCAGATCTGGCGCGAGTCGATGACGATAATCTTGCCGGCGCGGCGTGCCTCGGCGTAACCGTCCAGATGAATTTTGAACCAACTGTCCTCGAACGCGGCGTTATGCGCCATGTACGGGTACTTCTTCATAAGCTTGAGCAGCTGCTTTTGCAGCTCTTTGTTCTCGCGGAAGGGCGTTTTGCCGTCGATGTCGTCCCAGGTGATGTGGTGGATATTCGACAGCGGCACATCCTCGCCGCGGTAGATATCGGGCAGGCCGCAGTAGTGTGCCTCGGCGTCGTGCGGGACGGCGTCGCTGGTGAGCTCCATGATCTCCCAGCCCACGTTGATGATGTAGCCGCGCTCGGGTGCACGGCCGGTGGTCTCGATGTCGATGCCGAGCACGGTGCCCTGGATAGGCTTGCGGGCGTACGCCACGCCGAGCGCGTCGCGGTCGCCGCGGATCTCGCGCATGACGGACGCGGCGGTGCGCTTTTGCATCTTGCCGATGGCGGCGCAGGTGTCGGCATCGGACAGGCCGCGCGAAAGCGTCGCGGGCGTCACGTTGCGCAGGCGTGCCTCGCCAATCTGGTCGCACAGGTCGCGGTTGCGATCGGCAAGGTCGCGCACGGTGGCAAAGTCGAAGCCGGGGTCGCCCTCGGCGGTAAAGTACTCGGTTTCGAGCACCTTAAGGGCCTCTTCGCCCTTCTGGCGCTCGGACTCCATGGCGCCATGATCGCCATAGATAAACATGGGAATAAACGGCTGGCGCTCGTATTCGAGTGCTTGTGAAACGTTCATATAACTGCTCCTTGGATGGGCCGCGTCGTGCGGCTTTGAGTCATTAAGATGTGGCGAGATGATAGTTTACCATGGGCAACTATTGGCATCGCGCCTAGGATAACTACAATACCCTAGTTGACCGCTAGGACTTTTACAATGCTGCCGAAAGACACGAAAGGTTCCATCCGTCATGGGTTTGTTGATTGATATTCTGCTCGACGCCGGCAAGGACACGCTCTCGCTGGTGCCGTTTTTGTTGGTGACATATCTGGCCCTCGAGACGCTCGAGCATGTTGCGGGCAACCGCGTTAACGGCGCCATCAAGCGTGCCGGAGCCGCGGGCCCCGTGGTTGGCTCGTTGCTGGGCATGGTGCCGCAGTGCGGCTTTTCGGCCATGGCGGCAACGCTGTACGCCGGTCGCGTCGTGACCTTGGGCACGTTGGTGGCGGTGTTCCTTTCGACCTCCGATGAGATGCTGCCGCTGCTACTTGCCGAGCAGGTTCCCGTGCAGACCATGGCGATGCTTTTGGCTTCGAAGGCACTGATCGCGCTGGTCACGGGCTTTATCGTGGACGCGGCCATTCGCGGCCTGCGTCGTAACGCTCGCGCGCATGCGGCGATTCGCCGTACCGTGCTGGGGACCGCTTCCAATCCGGCTCATGTGAACTGCGCGCACGACGACCATACCGGGGGCGACATCATTGATGAAGTGGCCGAGGCGGGCGTGAGCGCCGATCACATCCATGAGCTGTGCGAGCGCGACCATTGCGGTTGCGATGAAGACGAGGACGAGTACGAACACGGACATGGACACGATCACGGTCATGGGGGCGAGCATGAACACCATGATGGCCACGGTCACTCCCACTCTCACGAGAGCGCGCCCCTCCTGTCGATTATTCGCAGCGCCATCTCGCACACCGTGCAGGTATCGGTATTCATTTTTCTGGTGACGCTGATTCTGGTCGCCGTGCTCGAGACCTTCGGCGAGTCCGCGATCGAGCAGTTCCTGCGTGGCAACGAGACGCTCGCCGTCCTGGGTTCGGCGCTTGTCGGCCTGATTCCCAACTGCTCGGCCAGCGTCGTCATCACACAACTGTACCTGGAAGGCGCGCTGCAGCTGGCCCCGATGCTCGCCGGCACGCTCATCTCTGCTGGTGTGGGCTACCTGGTGCTGTTCCGCACCAACCGCAGCGCCCGCGAAAACGTCCTGTTCCTGATCATGATGTACGTCATCGGTGCCGGCTGGGGCCTCATCCTATCCGCCGTTGGCCTTTAAGTAGATTATTGGGACATGTCTTACGATCTACCTCTGTGACCAGGGCATTCCCCGCTGCCAAAACAAAAAGGTAGATTTTTAGGCATGTCCCAAAAATCTACCTTGGTTAGCGCAGCAGCTCGGTGAGGTTTCGCTTAAAACGAGCGCGGTCTTCGCTGGTAAATGCCGCCGGTCCGCGAGTGCGTCCGCCGGCGCGGCGCACCTTTTTTCCTCGTGGCGAATAAACAGTTGCATGTCGATGGTCGCCTTGTCGTAGACGCGCCCGCGCACACCGATTGCGGCGGCATCGCGGCCGAGCACCATGCTCGCCAAGCCAATGTCCTGCGTCACGACTACGTCGCCCGCCTGCAGGCGTTCGACAATGGCAAAGTCGGCGCTGTCGGCGCCCACGCTCACATCGAGCGTCGTGACCCAAAAGCCGCGTCGCGCGTGCTCGGCATCGCGCGGGTCGTCGCGGCGAATGTGCCGTTCCAAGTTTTGCGTGCTGTTGCCGGCGATAACAACGGCGACGCCCGCCCGCCGCGCGCAGTCAATCGACTCGCGCGTGACCGGGCAGGCGTCGGCATCAATAAAGAGCGTTCGCGGCATCTAGTGCACCAGTTTGCCAAATTGAATAGCGCGAACAATCAGCGTTACGCCAAACACCAGCAGCGCGGCGCCGCTAAAGATGACGAGCATCTTGGCCGACCACAGCGGATAAATAAACACGAACATGCCGGCGATGATGGAGAGTGCGCCGCTCAGGATGGCGAGGGCACGGTTGGACGAAAGCTCGGACTCCAGAATGGACATGACACCTTCGACAATCCAGCCAAAGCCGGCCACGATAACCACCATCGTGGTGAGCGTCGCGGTCGAGAAGGCCTGGTTGCGCAGGATTATGACGCCGCCCAGAATAATGAGTAGGTTGGAGATGATGCTCGTCACGCGCCAGCCGGTGGGCAGCAGCGGCTCAAAAATGGCAGTGAACAGCCTGATGGCAGCAGTGATTACAAAGTAAAAACCCAGGACGGTCGTCAAAAAGACGAGGGACTTGGCGGGTGCAAAAAGCAGCGCGATACCAGCAATGAGTGCTAAGACGCCCGTGATGGCGTAGATCCAGCGTACGGCCTTGACGGCTTTGCCCGCCATGCTTTGTCAAATCCAAACTGGCTCGATTTTTGGTCATCGTTCTTAAAGATGCCCATAATGTCTCCTTTCCGTGCGGCGTAAGCCTTGATCGTTACAACCAGTATCGCTTAAAGGCGCTGGCGTATGGGTCGGGGAGGGCGAAACGTAACCCAAAGGTCCCGAATTGTTTCCGTTGTTCCCCACGTCGCGATTTTCTATTCAACAGGTGTAGAACATTGCAGCCCTGTTCGTTATTGCCTACGTTTTAGGTTAGATTCTCCTAAGGACAATTGGCTTGTATTGGGGGTCCCTATGAACGAAGCAGTTCCCGCGGCGCCGGTAAGCGCCGAGTCGATGGCAAAGCAGGGTTGCGAAAAGCTCGGCTTGAACGCGTTTGATGCGTTGGTTCGCCGCGCCCGTACGTGCCGTCGCTTTGACGAGTCCATGCGCGTGCCGCGTGAGCTTTTGCTTGAGCTGGCGGAGCTGGCGCACCTGACTCCCTGTGGTGCCAATGCTCAGCGTCTTCGTTTTCATGTGGTGAGCGGTGCCGAGGATTGCGCGCGCGTATTTGATGAGCTCGCGTGGGCCGGTGCGCTTAAGGATTGGCCGGGTCCTGCCGAGGGTGAGCGCCCGACCGGCTACATCGCGATTTTGGCCGAGCGCGCCGTTCCGGGTAAGCCCGCCGCTCCCATTACCGAGGCCGACACGGGCATTGCCGCGCAGACGATGATGCTCGCCGCCCGCAGCGCCACGCCCGAGGTGGCAGCCTGCATGTTCAAGGCCTTTACGCCCCACGCGATCGATGCCATGGGGCTCGATAACGACAAGTATGAGCTCAAGCTGATCATGGCGTTTGGCGTTCCGGCCGAGACGCAGGTGATCGATGCGATCGATTCCAACCCCGACGGCTCAATTAATTACTGGCGCGACGAGGCACAGGTGCACCACGTACCCAAGCGCCCGCTTGCTGACGTACTGGTGTAGCTGAGCGTCGCCGCGGTGTGATCCGGCGGTGAACCACCACAAAGGTGCCTGTCCCCTTTGTGGTGGTACGAGAGGAGGACATGTGGCCGATCTGTATTTGGTGCGGCATGGGCAGACTGAGTTCAATGTGCAGAACATTTTGCAGGGCTGGCACGATTCGCCGCTTACGGCGCGCGGGCGCGAGCAGGCGCTGGCGACGCGCGCGGCGTTCGAGGACCGCGGCGTGACCTTTGACCATGTGTATTCGTCTCCGTTGGGGCGGGCGCGGTGTACGGCAGAGCTAATTGCTGGTGAGGGCCGCTCGATAGAGCTGGTCGATGACCTGCGCGAGTGGCATTTGGGCACGCTGGAGGGTACATCAAATCGCGAGATGCCGCCGCAGCCCTGGGGCGATTATCCGGTGGCCTTTGGCGGCGAGTCGGAAGTGCAGCTCCGAGCGCGCATGGTCGCGGCGCTGTCCCGCATCATGGCCAGGTCGCAGCACGACTGCGTGCTGGCGGTTTCCCACGGCTCAGCCTGCCAGGAGTTTCTTGAGTATGTGACTGGCAGGGGAGAGCTACCCGACAACGGTGCCGTGCTTCATTTTGGCTATTGCGACGGGGCGTTTTCGCTCTTGGGTTGGTAACAAACGAAAGGACCCCCTATGAATAAAGACCTGTATCTGGTTCGTCATGGACAGACGATATTTAATCTCAAGCGCATTATTCAGGGCTGGAGTGACTCGCCGCTCACGCAGTTGGGATGCGACCAGGCGGCGCGTGTCGGCATGTTTTTACGTGCGCGCGGCATTGAGCCCGATCATGCCTACACCTCCACACTTCATCGCACCGAGCAGACTATCGCCAACTTGTGGCCGGGCTTGGCGTACGAGCGCCTGGACGGCCTGCGCGAATGGTTCTTTGGCGACTTTGAGGCCGAGCGCGTGATGCTTATGCCCGAGCGCCCGTGGCGCGATTTCTATCGTCAGTTTGGCGGCGAGGGCCAGATGCAGGTGCGCGACCGCATGGTGACGACGCTGACCGAGCTTATACAGCGTCCGGACCATACGTGCGTGCTTGCGGTAAGCCACGGATCGGCCATCAAGGAGTTCATGGACCACGTGAAGGGCGCGGCGGCAGACGAGCGCGACCGTGTGCCGGGCAACTGCTCGGTGCTGCACTTTGCGTTTGACGACGAATCCGACACGTTTGAGCTGATTGAGATTTTTACGCAGGAGGATTACGCACGCGAGCTGGGCCTTGAACCGCTTGTGGCTACTGCAGGTCCGCAGCGCGGATAACGCGAGCGTGTCGACTCGGGTCGCCGGCATAACTTCTCGACGCAAAAGGGGCGGAGATGTATGTACCTGCTGCATCTCCGCCCCCTGTTTGTTGAGCTGCCGATTTTTGTGCTGCGCGGTCTGGTCTTGCTAGAACCGCGCGACTTGGTGCGTGAGCAGACCCGTCGGAACCTGCGGCGCGGCGCCGGCGATCTGCGCGGCGGGGAACAGTGCGGCTACAGCAAAGTT
Source organism: uncultured Collinsella sp. (assembly GCA_900556605.1). Classification (GTDB taxonomy): domain Bacteria; phylum Actinomycetota; class Coriobacteriia; order Coriobacteriales; family Coriobacteriaceae; genus Collinsella. The sequence continues at coordinate 28,315 of USPC01000008.1, forward strand.
GAACGGCTCTTTGCCCGTGTAGGTGCCGGCAGCATGGGCATCGTCGGCCAGGAGCTGTGATGCCTCGACTAGTGCGGCAGCGTAGGCAGGGTCGTCGGCCAGTGCCGGCTCCGGCGCCTGGTCGAGCATGGCACGGATGGCGCCGGCGGCGTCCTCGCGCTTGACCTCCCACACGCGGTGCGTAATGCCCGCGGGGTCGGTGACGGCGTAGAGCGAGGCGCCCTCTTTGGCAGCGCCCAGGATGATGTCCATGACGGGCGACGCCTCGTAGGCGAGCGTTACGGGACGGGGCTGTACCTTGAGCTCGGCGATCGCGCGCGCGGCGGCGAGTGCGTCGACGCTCTCGGCGGCAGCCTCGTCGCTACCCGTCAGCACGTTAACCGGGCAAATCGCCACGACACCCGTCACGCATCCCGGCTCGCCCGAGCATTCGTACACGTAATACGCCGCACCCGGGTCCTTGAGCATCAGACCATCGGCAATGGCTCCGCGCAGAGCATCGTTGCCGCTCAGGATGCTGCCCATTGCAGGCAGCGCCTCGAGCACGCGGTCCTGAGCCGGGCGGATGCAGGGAAACGGAAGTGCTTTCATGGGCGGTCCTAACGCGCGAGTCGGTTTGTTCGCGGCTTATTATGCCCCAACTTGGCCGCTCGCGTCCCAGAGCACGTTATCGGCGAGTGCGATTAGCACCTGCTGACAACGAACGATATCGGCGTGGGACACATATTCGTTAGGCTTGTGGGCGAGCGCGAGCGAGCCTGGGCCATAGCTCATGCAGTTATGGTTACCCGTCTTGCCGGCAATGACGGCAGTGTCGGTGTAGCCGGTAAAGAAGCCGACGGTCGTGTCCGCGTCCGTCACGTCATCGGCGGCACGCTTGAGCGCTGCTAGAAGGGGAGAGTTTGGGTCGCGCTCGATGGCGGGGCGGTCGCCCGTCACGGTGTAGCTGCCATGGCAACCGGGAACGGCGGCTTCGGCGACGGCGATGGCCTGCTCTACCATGCGCGTCGCGGCGGCCGTATCGGTCGGCGGGGTCAGGCGCATGTCGACCCAGACTTTGGCGCGGTCGGGTACGACATAGGGACGGTAGCCACCTTCGATCTGTCCAAACGTGATGGTCGAAGGCCCCAGCTCATCGTGCGCGGGCAGCGCCGCGAACGCATGGCGCAGCGCGCAGACGGCCTCGGCCATGGCGGCGACGGCGTCTGCGCCCTTCCAAGGCTGGCTCGCATGTGCCGTGGCGCCGGTCATCTCGATCTCGAACCACGTGCGTCCCTTGTGCGCCACCTGAATCTGTCCGTCGGTGGGCTCGGTGTCCAGCACCCATTCGCGTGAGCCGACCCAGCCGGCATCGATCGCGGCCTCTGAGCCACGCATAAAATCTTCCTCGTCGACCGAGCAGATGAGCGAAAAGCCGCGGCGGGGCAGCGCGCCATCCGCTACCACGCGCTCGAGCGTATAGACCAGTGCGGCAATGGCGCAGGCCAGGCCACCCTTCATGTCGCAGGCGCCACGGCCATAGAGTTTGTCGTTACGCACAACCGCCCCGAGTGGCGGCGTGTTTGCGTCCCAGCCATCGCCCAGCGTAACGGTATCCATGTGGCAGATGTAGACGAGTCGCGCCTCGTCGCTCACTCCCGGCACGGTAATCATAAGGTTGCGGCGCCCGGGGAGTGCTTCGAGCTCTGCAATTTGCACGGCATCGAGTACCGGATGGCTCAGCTGCGCTAACCGTTCCTCAACCAACGCTTTGATATAGCGTTCAATCTCGCCCTCATACGCACCTGGGTCGGAACTGTCGATCCGCACGAGTCTTTGCGTAAGCCGCCAAGCAAAATCTGTATCAACCATAGGCACCTCACAGATAGTTAGGTCAACATACAGATTGTATGCCAAGAAGCGGCTCGGTGCATTTAATGGAGTGCTTACAAAAACGGGGGCGCCTCTCATGCGAAAGGCGCCCCCGCGGGCATTCAATGTCAGTAACGGGCAGGCCACATGGGGAACTGCCCTTCAGATCAGCCGGCGCTACTTGATCACGCGCACGCGATACATCGAGGGAATCTGCTTGAGTGCTTCGATGGTACTGGTGTCAAGGTGCTCGTCGGTGTCGAACATGGTGTAGGCGTTCTCGCCGGCGGACTCGTTGGTCATGCGCTGCACGTTGGCGTTGTCCTTGGCAAGGATTGCCGTGATCTGGCCGATCATGTTGGGCACGTTGGCGTGCAGGCAGGCGATGCGGCTTGCGGCGCGCGCCTTGCCCATGCTGCAGGCGGGGTAGTTGACGCTGTGTGCGATGTTGCCGTTCTCCAGGTAATCCTTAAGCTCGCTGATGGCCATGTCGGCGCAGTTGGCCTCGGCCTCGCCGGTGCCTGCGCCCGAGTGCGTGGTGATAAACGTATTTGGCATCTTGACGGTCTTGGGCGTGGCAAAGTCGCAGCTAAACCAGCTGAGCTTGCCCTCGCGCAGGGCGGCGTCAACGGCGTCCTCGTCAATGATGGTCTCGCGTGCGTAGTTGATGAGCACGGCGTCCGGGGCCAGCAGGTTGATCTGCTCGGTGCTGATCATGCCGATGGTGTCGGCCTTGCTGGGCACGTGTACGGTGAGGTAGTCGCAGCCGCGGCAGAGATCCTCGAGCGTGCCCACGCGCTGCACCTCGCGGCTCAGCACCCACGCGTGCTCGACGGAAATGAACGGGTCGTAGCCGTAAACGTCCATGCCCAGGTCGACGCAGGCGTTGGCGACCTTGGAGCCCACGTTGCCCAGGCCGATGACGCCGATGCGCTTGCCCTTGAGCTCGCGGCCCACAAAGGCCTTCTTGGCTTTCTCGGCATCGACCTGGATCTCGGGGTCGTCGGCGTTGTCGCGCACCCAGTTCATCGATTGCACCACGCCGCGGCTCGAGAGCACCAGCATGCCTAGGACGAGCTCCTTGACGGCGTTGCTGTTGGCGCCGGGGGAGTTAAAGACGACGACGCCCTTCTTGGCGTACTCCTCGACGGGGATGTTGTTGACGCCGGCACCGCAGCGGGCGATGGCGCGGATGCCCTCGGGCAGCTCGTAGCCGTGCAGGTCGGTCGAGCGCATCAGGATCGCGTCGGCCTCTTCGGCGGTGCTCACAAATTCGTAGCCCTCGCCAAACTCGACTTTGCCGTCCTTGGTGATATCGTCGATGGTCTTAATCTTACGCATGGAAAAACTCCTTAGCAGGTTTTGATCTAAACAGGGTGGTCTGAGGTGGCTGGTCGGCCCGCGTGTTGCGGGCTAGTTAGATCGCGGACTCAAACTATGCTGTGCTTCGAAGTCCTTCATGTACGTGGCCAGCGCCTGCACGTCCTCCATGGTGACGGCGTTGTACACGCTGGCGCGCATGCCGCCGACGAGGCGATGGCCCTTGACGTTTTGGATCTGGTGCTCTGCCGCGCCCGCAACAAAGGCGGCGTCGAGGTCGGCGTCGCCGGTACGGAAGGTGACGTTGGCGATGGAGCGGCTGTCGGCCTGCGTGGTGCCATGGAACAGCTCGCTGTGCTCGAGCAGGTCGTAGAGTAGGTTAGCCTTGGTCCAGTTGCGCTCGGCCATGGCGGCAAGTCCGCCGGTCTGCTCAACCCAACGGAACACCTTGCCGCACACGTAGATGCCAAAGGTGTTGGGCGTGTTGAGCATGGAGCCCTTGGCGGCCTGGGTCTTAAGGTCCATGTACTGCGGCGTCTGCGCAAAGGCGGGGCCTTCGGCGATAAGGTCGTCGCGCGCGATGACCACGGTCACGCCCGCGGCACCGGCGTTTTTCTGCGCGCCGGCGTAAATGAGCCCGTAGCGCTCAACGTCGAGCGGCTGCGACAGAAAGCAGCTCGAGACATCGGCGACCAGCGGCACGTCGCCGCAGTTGGGCAGCTCGTGGTACATGGTGCCAAAGATGGTGTTGTTCTGGCAGATGTAGACGTAGTCGAGCCCGTCGCCCGCGGCCTCGGCGGCAATACGCGCGTTGATGTCGGCCATGTTGGGGATGCGGTCGAAGTTGGTGTCCTCGGAGCTCGCGAGCAGCACGGCCTCACCATACTTGGCGGCTTCTTTGTATGCCTTGTTGGCAAAGTTGCCGGTCACGATGTAGCCGGCGCGGCCGCGGCGCATGAGGTTCATGGGGATGCCCGCAAACTGCAGTGTGGCGCCGCCCTGCAAAAACAGGACACGGCAGTTATCCGGGATGCTCAGCAGACGGCGCAGTGTTGCCTCGGCGTCGTCGATGATCTGCTGGTACATGCTAGATCGATGGCTCATCTCGAGCACGGACATGCCGCAACCGCGGTAGTCCATCATCTCGTCGGCGATCTCGGCGAGCACGCTTGTAGGCAGCGCGGCCGGGCCAGCTGAGAAGTTGTGCACACGTGCCATCTTCTAGTCTCCCTCGTAGTCGTTTGAACGTTCGGGATACTTTAGCACAGTGGAGCGCCAGGCGCGACCGCATCACAACAAAACCCGAGTGCGCCGCTATGATTTACAGGATGGTTACATGGGGGAGGGCTTATCTCGAGGCCCGCATCCGATCCGCCTCGGCCTTCGCTTGTTTCCAGGGGCGCACACGACCGTTGGTGAGGTCGTCATAACCATGAGCGATGGTACGTTGAATGTGATCTTCGCGTTCCTGAATGGTAGTTAGCGCGCGCGTCTGATCAGAAATAGGCTTTACGACAGGCATATGAAACTCCTTACATAGAATCATATGTAGAACTCTATGTTGAGTGTAGCGGAGGGTGGCGTTGGGCGTGTGCGTGCCTGCATTCGTAAGCGCGGTTGTCTGGCAAGTGTGATTTGGGGCGACCTCGTTAAAGTTTCTAAGCTGCGAAAATGACCGTTAACCGGATTAAATTTGGCTCTGTTAGACCAGGATTGACATGCCGACCTGCCGGCTAACTCGCCGTCT
>USPC01000009.1 GCA_900556605.1 uncultured Collinsella sp.
ACCTACAACAGCGCGGTTAACAGCCGCGTGCTCTACCATTGAGCTACCGAGGAATTTAAAAAGCCCAACGGAAAGGGCTGGAAAATTCTGGCTCCCCGGGTAGGACTCGAACCTACAACAGCGCGGTTAACAGCCGCGTGCTCTACCATTGAGCTACCGAGGAATAGGTGTGTGCTCTCAAGCAACGAAGTTTATTATACGGACGAATCAGCTTAGGGCAAGAACTTTTTTAAGAAATTTTCCGACCTAATCGTTGGGGACGTTCTTAAACGACTAGTCATTCAAGAACGTCCCCAACGACTACATGAAAGCGCCCCCAAGCAGATGTGCTTGAGGGCGCCTCTTGCTTGACTAGCTTTCGATATAGTCTTTGAGCTTGCTGCTGCGGCTCGGGTGGCGGAGCTTGGCCAGGGTCTTGGACTCGATCTGGCGGATGCGCTCGCGCGTGACGCCAAACTCGCGGCCGACTTCCTCGAGCGTACGGGGATGTCCGTCGACAAGGCCAAAGCGCAGCTCGATAACCTTGCGCTCACGATCGGCAAGCGAATCGAGCACCTGGGTGAGCTGCTCCTGCAGCATGGAGAAGCTGGCCGCATCGGGCGGAACGATGGCCTGGGAGTCCTCGATGAAGTCGCCCAGCTGAGAATCCTCTTCCTCGCCGATGGGGGTCTCGAGCGACACGGGCTCCTGCGAGATCTTCTGGATCTCGCGGACACGGTCGGCGCTCATGTCCATCTCGGCACCGATCTCCTCAGGGGTCGGGTCGCGACCCAGGTCCTGAAGGAGCTGGCGCTGCACGCGGACGAGCTTGTTGATGGTCTCGACCATGTGCACGGGAATACGGATGGTACGGGCCTGGTCGGCGATAGCGCGCGTAATAGCCTGACGGATCCACCACGTGGCGTACGTGGAGAACTTAAAGCCCTTCTGATAGTCGAACTTCTCGACGGCGCGGATCAGACCGAGGTTGCCCTCCTGGATCAGGTCCAAGAACAGCATGCCGCGACCGACATAGCGCTTGGCGATGGAGACGACCAGACGCAGGTTTGCACTGATGAGCGCCTGCTTGGCTTCGAGGCCCACGTTCTCAATACGCGTAAGACGACGCATCTCGGCACGCGTGAGTTCGAGCTCACCAGCATCGGCAGCCTCGAGCTTCTCGGTGGCCTCAAGACCGGCCTCGATCTTCATGGCCAGATCGACCTCTTCGGAGGCGGTCAGCAGGTCGACCTTGCCGATCTCCTTGAGGTACATACGGACCGGGTCGCCGGTCAGCATCACCGTGGAGGCGTCGATGCCGCGCACGCGCGAACGCGAACGGGACGTGCGCACGGTGCGCTTCTTCTTGCTCTTGGAAGAACCCATCTCGGCGTCGGCCTGGCGGGCCATCTTGAGCTCATGATCGTCGAGCGAGCCGGAATCGTGCTCGTCGTCGTCATCGAAATCGTCGGTATCGGTATCGTTATCGTCATCGTCGACGTCCATGGGGGCGTCGTCGTTACCGCTCGCGGAGATAATCTGGATGCCGCTGTTGCGCAGCGCGGAATACACCGCGGTGAGCTGCTCGTCAGAAACATCGATATCCTTCAGGGCGACCTGAATCTCGTCCTCGGTTACCGAAGTCCTGTTTGAGCCGTTGCCCATGAGCTTTGCAACGTAGGATTCCAGCCCAGTACCCGTGCTCTCAGTCTTTTTTGGCACAGATTCTCCCTTCATAGTCCACAGGACTCAATACTTTAGCACACACATTGACGTCTATACCCAAAAAGAGGACTGGATATAGGCGAGAATACGCTGGTTGACCACAACATCTAGGCTTGTTCGGTGCCCGCGGCCTCCAGGCCGATCAAACGGAACGGGTCCGCCACGCCGCCGATCGACTTTTGCAGCTCGCGTTGACGCTGCGAATCCTGCGCGGCCTGAACGGTCAGCGCGCGACGGGCCTCATCATCGAGTGAACGGTCCTGGCGCAGCTTGGCCTGTGCGGCACGCATACGGCGCTTGATGGTGTAGAGCTCGAGCGTATCGAGCATAAACACGATGTTCGTCTCGGTGGGGTGCTTGCTCGTCGCCGAGATGCGCCCGGCACTCACAAGCGTTGCCGCATCGGGACACACTGAGCGCGCCGCATCCATGCAGGTTGCAGGATCGGTTCCCGGTGGCATTGCCAGAACGGCCCATGCGATGGACTCGTGACGTGGGTCAACCCACTCGATGGAGCAGATGCGGTCGGCATACGTGCGGAACAGGTCGGGGTAGCTCGTGAGCATGGTCAGCAGCTCGCGCTCCCCTGCCAAGGACTTACGCTCAAGATCGGTAAGAATCACCGGCGCTGCCGCAGCCGGTGCGCCCGAACCATCAGCCACAGGAGCAGCGCCCATACCATCAGGTACGTCAATCGGCGGAAGATTGTCGACGACCTCCACGGGCGCGGCACCGTAGGCATCGAGCGGGACGTAGTCGTACGGCTCTTCTTCGACCGGTGCGGACACCGGCGGCGTCGCGCCCGATGCCCAAGCTCCGCGACCGGCATCGCGAGAGCCCGACGCCCGACCGCCCGCGCTACCAGATCGCTCAGCCTGCGCCCGCTGGCGTTCATAGTTCTGTTCGCGGCGGCGCTCCGCATCCTCGCGCTTGGCGACGTCGCGAAACACGCGGCCCGAGCTCGCGCGCACGGTCTCCAGATCCAAACCCAACAGATCGGCAATCTGAATAAAGTACGTATCGATCATGTAGCTATCGCGCAGCGGATAGATGAGCGTGAGAGCGTCCTCCAGCGCCTTGGCTCGACCGCCCGGAGTGGTGATGTCGCTCGACTCCTGCAGCGAACGGTAGACAAAGTCCATGAGGGGCTCGGCCGCGTCAATGCGCGCCTGCAGCTCCTGGCCACCATGCGCGGTGATGAACTCCATGGGGTCGTTGCCGTCGGGCAGCACCACGCAGCGCAGGTCCATCGAATCCTGCTCGATAAACTGAATCGCGCGGCGAGCGGCCTTTTGACCGGCGGCGTCGCCATCGAACATATATACAATGCGCTTGGCAAAACGGGTGAGTGTCTTTACGTGATGCTCCGTCAGCGCCGTGCCCAGGGTGGCGACGACGTTTTTGATCCCTGCCTCCCAGCAGGCGATGCAGTCGGTATAGCCCTCCACCACAATGGCGGTATCCTGCGCGACGATAAACTCCTTGGCCCAGTTAAAGCCGTAGAGGTTTCGCTTTTTATGGAACACGCTCGTCTCGGCCGTGTTGAGGTACTTGGGCTGACCATCGCCCATGATGCGCCCGCCAAAGGCGATATTGTGACCCTGCTCATCAAAGATGGGAAACATCACACGGTCGTAAAAGCGGTCCGCGAGCTGTCCGCGCCCGCGGCTCACGGCCACGTTGGCGTCGATCATCTCCTGCGGGGTAAAGCCCGCCTGCGACAGATGCGATACCAGCGCGTTGCGACCCGGCGCAAAGCCCAGGCAGTAGCGGCGACAGACATCTCCGCCCATGCCGCGGCTGGCAAAGTACTCGCGCGGACGGCTGTCCTTACCGCGCATAAGCATGGTGTGGTAGAACTGAGCCGTCTCGGCGCACAGGTCATAGATGCGGGCGCGCTTAGTGCCGCGATCGCGCTGCGCACCGGTATCGTGCAGCTCGATGCCCGCACGATCAGCCAAATAGCGGATCGACTCGGGAAAACTCAGGTTCTCGCGCTTCATGATATAGGTAAAGACGTCGCCGCCCTCGCCGCAGCCAAAGCAGTGCCACACCTGCGTAGCAGGGATAATGTGAAACGATGGGGTCTTTTCGCCATGAAACGGGCAGCAGCCCCAAAACTCATGGCCGCGGGGCTTGAGCTCAACCGTTTCCTGCACGATGGCAACCAGGTCCGACGCCGCGCGTACCTGATCTTTTTCCTCATCGCTAATCACGGATACTCACCCCCTGCTCACCCAAGTTATGACGGATATCGTCGATATTACCCTCGACGGTCGCGATCAACTCGTCCAGGGAATCGAACACGCGAGACGGACGCAGCCAGCGCGTAAACGCCAGCGACACCGAGGCGCCATACAGGTCGCCCGCATAGCCGATCAAGTTGGCCTCGAGATGCGCCGAGGCGGCATCATCGGCATAGGTCGGCGGCAGGCCGACGTTAACGGCAGCAGGCCATACGGTATCGTCGACCAGCGCCAGACCCTCATAGACGCCATCGGCAGGCACTTGGATGCCGTCGGGCACCTGGATGTTTGCCGTGGGAAAGCCCATGTCGGAGCCCTCGTGACGGCCAGCCGCCACAACGCCGCGCAGCATATAGGGACGGCCGAGAAGCTCTGCGGCCAGCTCCACATGACCCTGACCCAGCTCATGGCGGATACGCGTGGCGCAGATGGACTGCCCGTTAACGCAGAGCAGGTCGTGACCGTAAACGCCAACCCCACGCCCGGTACCCCAGGCACGCATCTCGGCAACGCCCGAAGCGCCGCCGCGGCCGAGCCTAAAGTCGCTGCCTACACGAATGGAGCGAATATCGACAACGCGCGACAACAGCGCCAGAAACCCGACATGGTCGAGTGCCGCCACGGCGGGCGTAAAGGGAACGGCCACCACCGCATCGACCCCGATTTGAGCCAAGGCATGCAGGCGGTCGGCCGTCGTCATCAATTTTTGGGCGGGCAACGGACTCACCACGACGTCCGGATCAGGATCGAAGGTGATCACGACCGCTTTGCTGCCGTGATCGTGCGCATCGCGAATAACCGCGTCGATCAGCTCTTGGTGCCCACGATGTACGCCATCGAACACGCCAATGGCAATAGACGCGGCACCCAAGGACTCGCATCCATCAAATGCATCGGCAGAAACGATACGGGCCTCATCTAACTCACCAGCGAAAAAAATACGCGCGAGCTCGTGGGGCGCCAGCATCATCGAACACCGCCGATCGCCTGCGGAAAGACGTGCTCCATCACAAAGCGGCCGCCCTCGATACGAGCAAGCGCCTTCAATCCACCATCGAGCACGAGCGCGAACGGCGCCTTCGCCGTATCGAAATCCGCAAGCGCGCGTTCAACGGGAATGCGGCGGCCACAAAGCAGGTCGTCTGCAAGATTACCCGGCAAATCGACACGCGTGGCACCAAGGGCGGCGATGGGATCCAGAGCGAAGCCGGCAGCGGACTCGGCAGAGAGCTCCTCTACCGCATGACAGGCGCCAATGGAAACCACGCCGGAGGCCGTACGGCGCAGCGCGGAAATATGCGCAGCACTATCGCAGGCGCGACCCAGATCGCGAGCGAGCGCGCGAATGTAGGTGCCCTTGCTTACCGAAAACGCCACGGTCCAGACGCACGTATCGCCCTCGCCGCTCACGGCGATCAGGTCGGCGGCATAGACCTCGACGGGGCGCGGAGGCAAGTCGACCGCATTGCCCTCGCGAGCACTCTTATAGGCGCGAACACCATTGACCGAGATGGCCGAAAAAGCTGGCGGCACCTGCAACTGCGGGCCAAGCATAGCGGCAAGCTGCTCACGGGCGTAAGCGAGATCGTGCAACTCGGGGGCAACGGGCACCGTGCGAACGGCCTCGCCCTCCGCGTCATCGGTGTTGGTCTCGACGCCAAACGAAATGTCGGCGACATAACTTTTGGTATCGAGAGTTAGCATGCCCAGCAGACGGGTCGCCTGGCCCACGCCCACCACCATGACACCCGAGGCCATGGGGTCGAGCGTACCGGCATGGCCGACGCGTCGCTCATGGAGGGCACGCCGGCACTGCGATACCACGTCGTGGGACGTGCAGCCCACCGGCTTATCGACGGCGAGCAGCATATTCAATTGAGAAGGCGTACGACGAGCCATGTACCATCCAAAAAGTTAGAGCTCGACGGTCACCGAAGCGGGATCCTCCCCTACCAGCTCGGCCAGCATGGGAAGTGCCACGGCGAGCGTCTCGCGAATCGTTCCGTTGTTGGAAAAGCCGGCGGCGGCATGATGCCCGCCACCGCCAAAGTTGGCAGCGATCTCGGACACATCGAGGTCACCCTTGGAGCGCAGGTTGCCGCGCACCTTGGTATCGCCCTCGATGCCCTTTAGGAACAGGCAGACCTCAACGCCCATCACCGAACGCACCACATCGACCAGACCGTCGCACTCATCCGAAGTGACGCCGCAGGCCTCGAGGTCGCTCTGGTACGCATAACTATATGCCACGCGACCGTGCGCCACGGTCTTGATACGACCCATAACGATGGACTTGAGATGCAAGAACTCTACGCGCATGCTCTGGTAGACCTCGAGCGCGACGCGCGCCGGATCGGCACCGTGCGCGACCAGGCGCGAGGCGGCATGGAACGCAGCAGCATCGGCGTTTTGGTACTGAAAACGACCGGTATCGGTCACCAGGCCGCACAGCAGGCAGGTCGCGACACCGTTGCGAGCCACAATGCCGCAATTGTCCAAAAAGCGGTCGATGATCATGGCGCAGGCCGCGGCGCCGACGCACCTCAGGCTCAGCTCGGCAAATTCCTCGCGCGCCGGATGGTGATCGAAGCACACCACATGCGACGAGCGGCGGAGCACCTCGGCAGAGTTGTTCAGACGCTCGACGACCGGCACGTCCACCGAGATGAACAGATCCGGATTGCCGGTATACGCAGATGCCGGCACCAGACGGTCGGCGCCCTCCATAAAGCGGTAGATGCGCGGAACCGGGTCATCGTCTGCCAGCAGCAGGGCAATGTCCTTGTTGGGGAAAAACTTCATAAGCGATAAGCCCAGACCCAGCACGGAGCCCAGGGCGTCACCATCGGGAGACGTATGTCCCGAAATCGCAATGGAGGACGCATCCTCGATGAGCTCGAGGATGCGTCGCTGAATATCTGCAGACTCGCACGATGCGAGGTCGGCGGAATTACTCATCTAAAGCTGCCTCCTGGGCGGCATCCGCTATTGGATAGCCGTCCTCGTCCTTTTCGATCGCAAGCGTGGCGGGAACGTTTTCCAGCGCACGCGTGATGCGCTCGGCCTCATCGGTCGAGCGATCGATGCGAAAATCGAGCTCGGGCGTGACGCGCCAATCGAGCGAGCGGGCCAACAGGCTACGGATGCGGCCCTTGGCGCTGGCGAGCGCCTCCATGACCTCGTCGTAGCGGCTCGCGTCGCACGACACGTACACGCGCGCGAACGAGCGGTCCACCGCGACCTCGACCGCGGTCAGGGTGACCAGGTCGAGACGCGGATCGGAAACCTCAAAGAGCAGGATATAACCGAGCTTCTCGCGAAGCTGCTCGCCCAAACGGCGGGTTGCCTGCGTTTGCTTCATAGCGCTACCCCCTACTCGGTACGGGCAACCTGGTCGATACGGTAACCCTCGATCTGGTCGCCGGGCTTGATGTCCTGGAAGTTCTCCAGGCCAATGCCGCCCTCGGAACCGCTCTTGAGGCTCTTGGCCTCGTCCTTGTAGTGGCGCATCGAGGCGATCTTGCCGTTGAAGACCACGATGCCGTCGCGCACCAGACGCACGGAATCGGTCGCGGCGATCTCGCCCTCTTCGACGCGAACACCAGCGGCAATACCGACTTTGGGCACCTTGAAGGTGTCCAGGACGGTCGCGGTACCCGTGGAGACCTCAACCTCGGTGGGCTTGAGCATGCCGATACGGGCAGCGTCGAGGTCCTCGAGGCACTTGTAGATGACGTCGTAGCAACGGATCTCGACGCCCTCGCGCTCGGCGGCGGAGCGGGCCTTGCCGTCGGGACGGACGCCAAAGCCGATGATGATGGCGTTGGAGGCGTCGGCCAGGACGACGTCGGTCTCGTTGATGGCGCCGACCGCGGAGTGAATCGTGTTGATGCGCACCTCGGACTGGTCCATCTTGTCGAGCGAATCCTGAAGAGCCTCGATGGAGCCCTGGACGTCGGCCTTGATGATCAGGTTGAGCTCCTTGACCTCGGCGTCGGCGATGGTCTCGAAGAGGTTCTCGAGCGTCACGTGCTTCACACGGCTCTGCTCCTCGATACGGGCCTTGAGCGAACGCTCGTCGGCCAGCGCACGCGCCTCACGCTCGTCCTCGAACACGCGGAACTCATCGCCGGCGTTGGGGACGGACTGCAGGCCCAAGATCTCGACGGCGTCGGAGGGACCGGCCTCGGTGACGGCGTTGCCCTTGGGGTCGAGCATGGCACGGACGCGGCCATAGGTGAGGCCGGCGACTAGCGTGTCGCCCACGCGCAGGGTGCCGCGGGTCACGAGCACGGTGGCAACCGAGCCGCGGCCCTTGTCGAGCTTAGCCTCGAGGACGTTACCCGATGCGAACGTATCGGGGTTGGCCTTGAGCTCGAGCACGTCGGCCTGGAGCAGCACGGTCTCGAGCAGGTCGTCGATACCGATCTTCTGCTTGGCCGAGATGTTGACGAACATGTTCTGTCCGCCCCACTCCTCGGGGATGATGCCGTACTCGGTGAGCTCCTGGCGCACGCGGTCGGGGTTGGCGCCCGGCTTATCGATCTTGTTGACGGCGACGACGATGGGAACGCCGGCGGCCTTGGCGTGGTTGATCGACTCGATGGTCTGGGGCATGACGCCGTCGTCGGCAGCTACGATCAGGATGACGATATCGGTCACCTTGGCGCCGCGGGCACGCATGGCCGTAAAGGTAGCGTGACCGGGGGTATCGATGAAGGTGATCTTGCGGTCGTTGATCATGACCTGCGAAGCGCCGATGGCCTGGGTAATGCCGCCCGCCTCGCCGGCAGCGACGCCGGTGTGACGGATGGCGTCGAGCAGGCTCGTCTTGCCGTGGTCGACGTGACCCATGACGGTGACGACCGGGGCACGCGGTTTAAGATCGGCGGGGTCGTCGTAGAACGAGAAGGTGTTCTCCTCCTCGGGGGTGATGATCTTGATCTGGCGACCCAGGTCGTCGGCAACGAGCTCGACGAGGTCATCGGACATGGACTGCGTCATGGTAAGCGGCGTGCCCAGCAGGAACAGACGCTTGATGATGTCGTTGGCCGGAACGTCGAGCGCCTCGGCGAGCTCCTGGACGGTAACGCCCTGGGAGACCTTGATGGCGTCGAGGTCCTCGGGGTTCACGCCCTGGGCCAGCGCCTCCTCAATCTTGCGCTCTTCCTGAGCCTTTGCGGCCTCGCGCTCGCGCTTCTCCTTGCGCTTTTTGCGGCGACCAGTGGACTCGCGAGAGGCCTCCTCGACGGCGGCACGAGCCTCCTCGAGCACCTTCTCGCGGCTGTACTCCTCGGCCTCGCGAGCCATGCGGCTGTAGTGGTCCTCTTCGTTGTTGTGGCCGCCCTTGCGCTTCTTGCCCTTGCCCTGCTTGTCGGGGTTGGGGAAGTCCATGCCAGCAGCGACGTTGTTGCTGGCATTGGTGCGATGGCTGTGCGGACGGCTCTCGGAGACGTTGCGCTCGGAGTTGCTGTCGGAGGCGTTGCGATCGTTACGACGGCCACCGCGACGGTCGTTGTTGCCGCCACGACGGTTGCCGCGCTCGGCGGCGCGCTCGGCCTTGGCCTTCTCCTCGGCGTCCTTCTTCTCCTTGAGCACGGTCTCCTGTGCGGCAATCTGGTCGAGCAGCGAACGGAAGCGCGAACCGGAGTCGGAAGCGGGAACGGCGCGGCGCTGGGCCTCGCGGGCAGCCTCCTCCTTCTCGCGGGCAAGGCGCTCCTGCTCAGCCTTCTTCTTAGCCTCGGCCTCGGCGCGGGCGGCCTCCTCGGCAGCCTGGGCGGCGGCGAACTGGCGGCGCTCCTCCTCGCGTGCCTTCTCGGCGGCGATGCGCTCGCGCTCTGCCTCGGCAGCGCGTGCTGCCTCCTCGGCGGCAGCGGCCTGCTCCTCGGCCTGTTTAGCGGCCTCGACTTCCTGGGCGCGGGCCTCGATCACCGAGGCGAGCTGCTTGCGGACCATAGCGACGTAGGCGTCCTCCAGGGCGGAGGAAGCGGACTTAGCGGGAATCTTCATTTCGGCGAGATGACCCATCAGTTCCTTGGAGGTCATGCCGAACTCTTTGGCCAGGGTGGACACACGGACTTTTGCCATATGACTTCACCTACCCTTTCTGGCACCTTGGGTGCCTAGAGACTGAACGAGCGTGGGGTATGCGCTGGGACCTGCCCGGCGCGACCGCGCGCTAGATCAGGTCCTCCGCATCATCGAAGGCGTCGGTGTCATGGACACCGCAGAAACGGGAGCCGGGACGGGCCTGGTTGCGGCACTGGATGCCGTCCTCGGACACGAACTCGCAGCGACGGACGTCCTCGTCCTCCTCGTCACCGATCAGGTCGGCGGCGGGCTCCTCGTGAACGGGAACGTTCTTGAGGATGTCGGCGGCAAGGGTCTCGGACTTAATATCGATGTGCCAGCCGGTCAGGCGCGCGGCGAGGCGGGCGTTCTGGCCCTCCTTGCCGATGGCGAGCGAAAGCTGGTCATCGGGCACGATGACGCCGGCATAGGCCTTCTCCTCGTCGATAAGGACGCGGGTGACCTTGGCAGGCGACAGGGCGTTGGCAACGTAGACGGCCGGATCGGCATCCCACAGGATGACGTCGACGCGCTCGCCACGGAGCTCGCCCACGACGGCGCGAACACGGCTGCCCTTGGGGCCGACGCAGGCGCCCACGGGATCCAGGCGATCGTCGAGCGAATGGACGGCGACCTTGGAGCGCTGGCCGGGCTCGCGGGCAATCGACTTGATCTGGACGGTGCCCTCATAGATCTCGGGCACCTCCTGCTCAAACAGACGACGCATGAGCTCGGGGTGGGTGCGGGAGATGACAATCGGCGGACGGCTGTGCTCGCCACGGACCGGCTGCAGGTTGGAGTTGGGGTCGCGAACGTCGATGATCACGGCCTTGATGTGCTGGTTGTGCAGGTAGCGCTCGCCCATCGGACGCTCGTTGCGCTCGTTCTCGTAACGGCGCTGGTCGAAGTGCGGAAGCTCGGCCTCGACGCCCTCGCGAATCTTGACGATCGTGAAGTCGGGCGTGGACTGCAGCACGGTACCGCTGATGAGGTCACCGATGCGGCCGGAGAACTCCTCGTAGATCTGCTCGCGGGCGGAGTTGCGCACGATGGCGTTGATCTCGGCCTTGGCGTGCTGGGCGGCGATGCGGCTCGTGTTCTTGGGAGTGACGTCGATCTCCTCGAACTCGGTGAAGTTGCCCTCCTCGTCCATGGAATCGTCGATCGGCTCCAGACGGTAGACGTAGATCTTACCGGTGGTGCGGTCGATAGTCACCTTAGCGCCCCACTCAAGATGCAGGATCTCGGCATAGCTCTTGGCGAGCGACTGCTCCAGGCGGTCGATCAGGTAGAGCTGGTCGATGTGCTTCTCCTGGCAAAGCTCCATCAGGGCGGACATCATGTCGGATGCTGCCATCTTACTTTCCTTCCTTCGCGGGCTTGAAGTCATAGGTGGGCTTCAACTTGCACTTCTTAACATCAGAGAAATCGAGGGTAACGGACTCGCCGTCCTCGAGCTCGAGGGTCACGTTCGTCTCGGTGGCGGCGGCAATCTTGCCGGCGTACTTGCGACGGCCCTCGGTGGCGGTGGAGGTGAGCTCGCAGTTCTCGCCCACAAAGCGGGCAAAGTCACGCGGGCGGCGCAACGGGCGCGCCATACCCGGGCTCGACACCTCGAGCGTATAGCTCGAAGAGATGGGGTCGAGCTCCTCAATCACATCGCCGACCCATTTGGTGTTGGCCGTGACGTCATTGAGCGACAGGCTCTGACCCTCGGCACCCTCGATACGCACACGCACGCAGGGGGCCTTGGTGGCACCCACGAGCTCAACGTCGACGATGTCGATATCGTGCTGGGGAGCAACGGCCTCGAGCGCGTCGATGATCGCCTGCTCGGTCTTGGTCTTGACCATTGCGGCACCTCCATCCATACAAAAAAGAAGCGGGGCCGAAACCCCACTTCTTTCAATTACAACTTCATTTGCAAGCAAACTATACCAATAGCTGCGGAAACGTGCAAGCACAGTACGAATCTGCAGGTCAGCGTGCGCACAGCTTCTCCACAAGAATAGGACAATTGGCCGAAGGCACCTAGGCAGGTACATGCAAAACGAGGGACGACCCAACCGGATCGCCCCTCGTCTTTTATGCGTCAATTATGCTCGCAGTGCTTACTTGACCACCAGGTTGACCAGCTTGCCGGGCACGCAGATAGCCTTGACGACCGTCTTGCCCTCAAGCCACTTGGCGACGGCGGCCTCGGCGGCAGCCTGCATCTCCTCATTGGAGGCATCGCAGGCCACATCGATGCGGCCGCGGACCTTGCCGAGCACCTGGACGACGATCTGCACCGTGTCCTCGATGGACTCGGCCAGGTCGAACTCGGGCCAGGCGGCGGTATAGGCGTTGCCCTCGCAGCCGAGTGCCTCGTGCCATAGCTCGTCGGCCCAGAACGGGCAGATGGGCGCCAGGACGCTCACGATGTCCTTGGCTACGCCGTAGCACAGAGCCTTGTCGCGGTCGGCACCCTCGGTGGCGTTGAGGTAGGCGCTCGCCGCGTTGACGAGCTCCATGACGGCCGAGATCGCGGTGTTGAACTGGCCGCGATCGAAGTCCTCGGTGCACTTGGCGATGGTGCGGTGACGCTCGCGGTAGAGCTTCATCGCGACCTCGTCGAGCACGGACTTGTCGAAGGCCACGCTGGCGTCACCCGACTGGACGAGCTGCCACACGATACGCCAGGCGCGCTTGATAAAGCGGTTGGCGCCCTCGACGGCCTTGGGATCCCAGTCGAAGTCCTTCTCGGGCGGGGCGATAAACAGGATCGCCAGACGCATGGTATCGGCGCCGTAGGGCTCGATAACCGAGCTCGGGGGCACGACGTTGCCCTTGGACTTGGACATGGTGTCGCCGTTCTCGTCCTTGACCATGCCCTGGCACAGCAGGTTGGTAAAGGGCTCGTCCACGCTCAGCAAACCCAGATCGCGCAGTGCCTTGGTAAAGAAGCGGCTGTAGAGCAGATGCAAAATGGCATGCTCGATGCCGCCGATGTAGTTATCGACGGGCATCCAACGGTCGGCCGCCTCGCGGGAGAAGGGCAGCTCGGTGTTGTGCGGATCGGTATAGCGCAGGTAATACCAGCTGGAGCAGGTGAAGGTGTCCATGGTATCGGTCTCACGCTTGGCCGGGCGACCGCAGACCGGGCAGGTGGTCTCGTAGAACTCCTTGCACTCGGCAAGGGTCTCGCCGGCGCCCAGGTCCAGGTTCTCGGGCAGCGTCACCGGCAGCTGGTCCTCGGGCACGGGCACGATGCCGCAGTGCTCGCAGTGGATGGCCGGGATGGGGTTGCCCCAATAGCGCTGGCGGCTGATGAGCCAGTCGCGCAGGCGGAACTCGACTTTGCGACGACCGCAGCCCATGGCCTCGAGGTCGGCCACGATGGCAGCCTCGCCCTCGGAGTGCTTACCGCCGCGCATGCCGGTGTACTTGCCGGACTGGACGAGCGTGCCCTCGGCAGCGTGGGCGCAATCCCAGTCGACGGTCTCGGCATGGAAGGTATCGATGGTCTCGCCGCTGGCCTCGACAGCAGCGCGGTCGTCATCGTCCAGGATGATCGGCACGATCGGCAGGTCGTACTTGCGGGCAAACTCAAAGTCGCGCTGGTCGCCGCAGGGAACGGCCATGACGGCTCCGGTGCCGTAGTCGGCAACGACATAATCGGCAACCCACACGGGAACCTTCTCACCGTTGACGGGGTTCACCACGTAGCGGCCGGTAAAGGCACCGTGCTTCTCGAGGGTGCCCTTGGCACGTTCGACGGCAGAGATATGCTTGGAGTCCTCGACGATCTTGGTGACGGCCTCCTCGTACTCCGTACCCTCGACGAGCTCGTGCAGACGAGCGTACTCGGGAGCCAGGACGAAGAAGGACACGCCAAAGAGCGTATCGGCACGCGTGGTGAAGACGGTGATCTTGCCCTCGTCGCCCTCGATGGGCTCGCCATCCTGGTCGCACAGGGTAAAGTCAACCTCGGCGCCCTCGGAGCGACCGATCCAGTTGGCCTGCATCTGCTTGACGCGCTCGGGCCAGCCGGGGAGCTTCTCCAGGTCGTCGAGCAGCTCCTGGGAGTACTCGGTAATCTTGAAGTACCACTGCTCAAGGTCGCGCTTCTCGGGCTCGGTGCCGCAGCGCCAGCACTTGCCCTCGGTGACCTGCTCGTTGGCCAGAACGGTCTTGCAGTTAGGGCACCAGTTGACCGGGTTCTTCTTGCGGTAGACCAGGCCCTTTTCCCACAGTTTCTCAAAGATCCACTGGCCCCAGCGGTAGTAGTCGGGGCTGCAGGTCTTGACCATGCGATCCAGATCGTAGGAGAAGCCCATGCGCTTCATCGTGGCGAGCGCCTGGTCCATATTCTTATACGTCCAGGCGGCAGCCTGCGTGTTGTGCTTGATGGCGGCGTTCTCGGCGGGCAGGCCAAAGGCGTCAAAGCCGATGGGATGCAGCACGTCGTAGCCGCGCATGCGGGCCTGACGGGCCATGGCATCGCCGATGGTATAGTTGCGAGCGTGGCCCATGTGCAGGTCGCCCGACGGATACGGGAACATCTCGAGCACGTACTTCTTGGGCTTGCTGTCGTCGGTGTCGACGGCAAAGAGGTTGGAGTCCTCCCAGGCCTTCATCCACCGGGACTCAATGGCCTGCGCGTCGTAGGCAGGGATCTCGTCCTTATGATCTGTGCAATCGCACATATCAGCTCCTTTAATCTTAGCTGGGGTCGGGCGGCTTGGCTTTATTCGCTACTGCGGACAGTCCTGCGCAAGACGAAGAGCACATTAAGTGCTCTTCTTTGCGTGCGGAACTTGTAGCGAACAAAGCCAAGCCGCCCGACCCTAAGGTTAACTTGACTGATGATAGCAAATACGACAAGCGAGATGCCTGCGACTTGCAGGCATCTCGCTTTATCTAAATAACGTGGTTGATACTCAACCTTTGATATGCAGCTCTTACCTTATCGATAGGAAACGCTCTGCTGGGAGTCTTTCACGACTACGTCGTGGGCGCCGCCTTCGACGATCGAGGTCGAGCTCACCAGGGTCAGGCGCGCCTTTTCCTGGAGCTCGGGGATCGAGAGGGCACCGCAGTTGCACATCGTGGACTTGACCTTGTAGAGTGTGCCGCCCACGCCGTCCTTGAGGGAACCGGCGTAGGGAACGTAGGAGTCGACGCCCTCGACGAAGCTGAGCTTCGCGGCGCCGCCCAGGTCGTAGCGCTGCCAGTTGCGGGCACGCGCAGAACCCTCGCCCCAGTACTCCTTCATGTACTGACCGTTCACGTTGACGCGCTCGGTCGGGCTCTCGTCAAAGCGGGCGAAGTAGCGGCCCAGCATCATAAAGTCGGCACCCATGGCAAGGGCGAGCGTCATGTGGTAGTCGTAGACGATGCCGCCGTCGGAGCACACGGGCACGTAGACGCCGGTCTCCTCGTAGTACTCGTCACGGGCGCGGCAGACGTCGATCAGCGCGGTAGCCTGGCCACGGCCGATGCCCTTGGTCTCGCGGGTAATGCAGATGGAACCGCCGCCGATACCGACCTTGATGAAGTCGGCGCCGCAATCTGCCAGGAAGCGGAAGCCCTCGGCGTCGACGACGTTACCGGCACCGACCTTGACGTCCTCGCCGTAGTTGGCGCGAATCCACTCGATGGTGCGCTTCTGCCACTCGCTGAAGCCCTCGGAGGAGTCGATGCACAGGACATCGGCACCAGCCTCGATGAGCAGCGGCACGCGCTCGGCATAGTCGCGGGTGTTGATACCGGCGCCGACCATGTAGCGCTTGTCGCCGTCGAGCAGCTCGTTGGGGTTGGTCTTGTGGCTGTCGTAGTCCTTGCGGAAGACAATGCCCATCAGGTGATCGTTGTCGTCGACGATGGGCAGAGCGTTGAGCTTGTTGTCCCAGATGACGTCGTTGGCAACCTTGAGGCTGATGTTCTTGTCGCCCACGATGAGCTGCTCACGCGGGGTCATGAACTCGGAGACCTTCGTCTGGTGGTCATCGCGACTGGGGCGATAGTCACGGCTGGTGACGATGCCCAGGAGCTTACCCTTGGGAGTGCCGTCGTCGGTGACCGGCATGGTGGAGTGGCCGGTCTTCTCCTTGAGCTCGATGACCTGCTCCATGGTCATGTCAGGGGTCAGCGTGGAATCGGACTGAACGAAACCAGCCTTGTGATCCTTGACGGCCTTGACCATGGCGGCCTCGGACTCGGCGCTCTGGGAACCGTAGATGAAGGACAGGCCGCCCTCGGTAGCGAGCGCGACACCCATGTCGACGCCCGAGACGGACTGCATGATGGCGGAAACCATGGGGATGTTCAGGGTGATTGCCGGCTTCTCACCGCGCTTAAAGCGGGTTAACGGCGTCTTAAGAGAGACGTTGTTGGGGATGCACTGCGAGGACGAGTAACCAGGGACCAGCAGATACTCCGAAAACGTGTGGGACTCACCGGGAAAGAACGTAGCCATGTTTCTCCTTTTTCCATGCGACCGGTCGGCTGCAGGCCTCGTAGGACCCAGCCCAACCTTGGGCGCCCAATACTGGGGAAGTATCTTAACGCACTTTGACTGCTACAATGCATGATTTAAGAAGAGCACACGAGGGCTTGACGCAGGCTTTGCGTTTGCCCAGCAAACACTTTAGCGGGGAGACGTGGAGCATATGAAGTACAAGACGACGGCAAAGTTGGTCATTCAAGCGTGCGACAAGGATCTGCCGGGCGTGTTCGGCCACGGCTGCGTCTTGCTGCTGCAGGGTATTGCCCGTGAGCACTCGCTCAACCGCGCCGCCAAGAGCATGGGCATGGCGTATTCCAAGGCCTGGCGTATTGTAAACGAGGCCGAAGGCCAGCTAGGCTGCAAGCTCATCGAGCGCGACGGCGCCCGCGGGTCCACGCTCACGCCCGCCGGAGAGCGAGCCATAGCGGCCTACGAGGAGCTGCAGACCGACATCAACAACGTCATCGCCACCAAAGCCAACGCCCTCATCGCCAGCATCAAAGAGTAGCCAATTTGGACGGGGCTTTTTAGCTACCCAACCCCTTCTCATAAGTTGCGGTGAAATAGGGACTGTTTATGCGGTTAAAGCCGTAAATCAATCCCTATTTCACCGCAACTTATGGAGTCGAGGATGATTTAGCTAGTTGCGGAGGGCGTTGTCTAGGGTGGCGGCCACGATCAGGGGGTTGTCGGTGCCGGCGAAGAGGCGGATGGTGCTCCCCTGCTTGCCACGTGGAGCCGAAAGGCGCGTTGTTGGGCCGCCTGCGGGTGATGTGCGGAATTCATCCGGCAGCATGCTGAAGAATTCGCCCGCGGTGCAGTCCATCAGGTCAAATTCAACTGCCGGGCCAAAGCCGTGCTCGAGGATTCCCGTTGCAACCGCGTGGTCGGGATGCGAGGTCAGCCCAGGATAGCGCACGCCGTGCACTATCTCGTTCGCGGCCAAATACTCGGCCAGTGCACGCGCGCGGTCGAAGTGTGCCTGCATGCGGGTGTCGAGCGTATCGAGCCCGTGCTCTAGAACCTCAGCCTCATCGGAGGACAAGTCGAGTGCGGCCAATCCGCACCCCTCGAGCAGCGCATGCGCGCACTCGGCAGCAGCATCCACACGATGGCGCTTGAGCTGCGAGCGTGCGACCGATACGGCAACGAGCTTGCGAGGAGCCTTACCGGCGCACACACGGTCGAGTGCTTCAAGCGACAGGACGGCACCCAAACGCAGCGGATCGCACCCAAAGAGGCCAGCCACGGTGTTATCCACTACGAGCAGCGCATGAGCCTCACGCGCTGCGCGGCCTAACGCACGAAGATCGGGAACGAGCAAACCAAACCCGCCGATAGAGTTGACGAACCACCACAGGTGCGGCCCCTCGGCATCAAACGAAGCATCAAAGCCCTCGGACGCAGCAGCAAACGCGGCAGCCGACGGCTCCCCCACCATAGCCACGTCGCAGGCATCAAAGCCGTGCGCAAACGCATCGGCAAAGTCGTCCGCAAAGGCAACCAGACGATCACCGGGACGCACAATCCCCAACAGAGACAGCGCCGCCGGCACATGCGGGGTCGCAACAAGACGCGCCTCACGCGAGCCGGCCCTCAAAGCCCAAGCCTCTTCTAGCTGCTGTACATCCACAAGGCACCGTCCCTTCATAAACAAAAACCCACGATGCGGGTGTTCCCCGCATCGTGGGCAACGGCTGCAGTATAGCGCCGATATGCGACAAATCGCCTAGATGTTGAGCGTGTGATAGTTCACGCTCGCACCCGGAGCGTCAATGGTCACGCCATAGGCCTCGGGATAGATGCGCGTCGAGAATACGAGCGAGCCATCGTTCACAAACACCTCGACCGACGAGGCATCGCCGACAATGCGAACGTTACGAACCTCGTCGACGGGCTCCCAGCGCACGGTACGCCCGCAGCCGGCAGAAGCGCGACTCTCATCGGTAAATCGCATCTCAAAGCGCGCGGGCAGTTCGCCCTCGGCGGGCATAAACGCCAGCTTCAGCTCGCCATCAACGATCGCGGTAAACGCGCCGTCGACACCGTCGACAACAACGTCAAAACAGGTATCGTCGGCAACCTCCAACGAGCCCTCCCCCACACGCACCGAGGCATAATGGTGCTCAATCTCGCGCGCCGGCTGCTGCAGCACCACGCCGCCGGCACCGGCTGTAAGCTCGCGCGGCACCGTCATGCAGTGCTGCCAGCCGCACACCACGGTGGGCGCGTTGCCATAGGTCGGCTCATCGGGCATGCCCATCCAGCCGATCAAAATGTGGCGACCGTCCTCGGACGTAAACTCCTGCGGAGCATAGAAGTCAAAACCGGCGTCCCACAGGCGGAACTCGCCCAGCTCATAGGCACCGTCACCACCGGTGATGTCACCCGTTACAGGCAAGTAGCCAGCGGCATACACATTACCGCGGTCCCAACGACCGCCCTCGAGCCCCTGGGGCGAGAAGGACAGCCATTTCGCCGGTACACCGCCATCCGTCTCAATCTCCAGATACCCCGGGCATTCCCACATAAACCCAAAACGCTCGGGCGTAGACACACGGCTCTCGAGCTCCCAGCTCAGCATATCGGCCGAGCCGTACACCAAGATCTCGCCCACATCACGACCGGCGCCCTCGCCATGCATGGCGCAAAAACGGCTCTCGACATGCGGCCCGTCCACGCGACGACGCGCGCCCAGCACCATGTGGTAACGCCCATCATCATCGCGCCACACCTTGGGGTCACGCACGTGGCAGGTCAAATCCTCGGGATAATCCTCGGAAGCCAGCACCACGCGCTTTTGGCTAAACGTCTGTCCATCGGCGCTCTCGACATACACGGTATCGGCGCGACGGCCGGAGTTGACATAGTCAAAGACGCCGTCCGCATCGGGGAGCTTAACGTTGCCGGTATAGAGCACGCGAATGCGACCGTCCTCGACCAAAGCCGAGCCCGAGTACACGCCATGGCAGTCGAACGGCTCGTCGGGAAGCAGCGGCGCTCCAACATATTCCCAGTTCATAAGGTCGCGGCTTATGGCATGGCCCCACATCTTGACGCCGCCCTCAACATCAAACGGAGCATATTGAAAATAAGCGTGGAACACGCCGCCCGCCTGGCAAAGACCGTTGGGGTCGTTGAGCCAACCCGCCGGCGGCATAATGTGGAAGTGCTGGCCATACGCGCCATGACCGCACTCAGAGGCGGCAGCGTCAACAGCGGCAACCAGCTTTGCAAGGTCGCGACCAAGTGCATTAGACATATCAAAGTCCTAACGGATCGAAAGTAACAAGGCACCAGAGATCGGTACCAGATACGGGAAACGCCCGCGAGCATACAGCCCGCGGGCATCCCCTCAATCAAAAGCTCTTAGGCCTGCTCGGAAGCCTTGGGCTCGTCCTTGTACAGGACAAACGAGATGGCAAAGGACACGACCGCGGCAACCGCAAACATGATCGCGTACTGCACGGGCTGGGCCAGGCACAGCAGGATACCGAAGATACCCGTAACACCCGTGCCGGAGGCAGCCAGCGAAGTGAGCGCGCAGACCAGGGCACCGCAACCGCCGCCGATGCAGCCGGCGATGAAGGGCTTAAAGAAGCGCAGGTTCACACCAAAGATGGCAGGCTCGGTAATGCCCATGAAGGCGGACAGGGCCGAAGGAAGCGCCAGACCCTTGATCTTGGCATCGCGGGTCTTAAAGGCAACGGCGAGCGCGGCACCACCCTGGGCGATGTTGGCAGCGCTGGCGATGGGCAGCCAATAGGTCACACCGTACTGAGCGAGCTGGCCCAGATCGATGGCGGTGTACATCTGGTGGATACCGGTAACGACCGTGGGGGCATAGAACAGGCCGACGATAAAGGAACCGATGCCAAAGGGCAGGGTGAGCAGGGCCTGAATCAGACCGAGAATGGCGTTCTCGGCCCACACGAAGATGGGGCCGACGGCAACGAGGGTCACGAGCACGGTCACGAACACCGAGACGAGCGGGGTCACAAAGAGGTCGAACATCTCGGGAACGATCTTGTGCAGGCGCTTCTCGAGGAAGGCCAGAATAGCGCAGGCGATGACGATGGGGATAACGTGGCCTTGATAACCGACCCACTCAAAGCTGTACACACCGGGGATGACGTTGACCATGGTCTGCACGCCCTCGGAGGCAACCGTGTAGGCGCTCTGTAGCGAGGAGTTGATGAACGCACCACCGACAACGGCGCCCAGATACGGGTTGGCGCCAAAGGCCTTAGCGGCGGAGTAACCGATCAGGATCTGCAGAATGCCAAAGGACGTGCCCGAGACCAGGTCGGCAATCTTGTAGATAAAGTTATTGGTGTCGAGCGCGATAAAGCCGTTGGAGGCCATAAAGTTGAGGGCGCTCATAATGCCCAGCAGCAGACCCGAGGCCACGATGGCAGGGATGATGGGGACAAAGACGTCGCCGAGCACCTTAATGGCGCGCATAAAGATGTTCTGCTGCTGCGCCGCGGCCTCCTTGACCTCGGCCTTGGTGGCGGCCTCGACGCCACTGAGCGCGATGAACTCCTCGTAGACCTTATTGACGGCGCCAGTGCCAAAAATAATCTGGAGCTAGCCCTGGGCTTCAAAGACGCCCTTAGCGCCGTCGATATTCTCGAGGGCCTCCTTGTCAACCTTCGCGTTATCGGCAATCACCAGGCGCAGACGCGTGGCGCAGTGTGCGGCCGAAACAACGTTGCCGGCGCCACCGATGTTGTCGAGCACCTCTTGGGCTGATTTGCGGTAGTCCATGACTTCCCTTTCCTCCAACGGGTGCATGCGCACCCGACTACCTTTGACACTTACACTGTAATCGTTTTCAGTTTCATATGTCTGTAATCGTTTTCATAGTAGGGTGAACGGTAGGAGAAAGCCGGCGAATGGTAGTTTTACCGCAAAAACAGGGGCCTCAAAGGCAGGCAGACATGCCCAAAGCCTAGACATTCATAAGTTGATGGCCGAGTTTGAGCGTCTTGAGACCGCTCTCCCCCTCCACGCCATCGAGCGTGTTGAGCAACATATTGGTCGCCTCGACGCCACTGGTCAGGTAGCCATAATGCACGGTGGGAATGCCGCCCGTCAGCGCGCGCAAAAACGCGTTGTCGCCAAAACCGCTCACGCGGTGAATACCCTCGCCCATGCCGCGAACCTCATCGATGGCACGCAGCGCGCCCGCCGCCATGGTGTCGGTCGCGCACGCGATAAACGAAACATCGGGGTCGACGGAAAGCAGTTCACGCGCCGCACCATAGCCCGAGTCGAGCGTAAACGAGCCCAGGCGAATCAAGGCGGCATCGAGCGGGTTGCCCGCGGCGCGCAAGCCGGCCTCAAAACCGCGACGGCGGTCATAACCGGCCGCGCGGTCCTCTTCGGTAACTCCAATATAGGCAATCTTGCCGTCCACGCGACCCGCAAGCGCATGGCCCAGCTCAAAGGCGGCCTCGTAATCGTCGTGATAGACGCACGCCGCGCCCTCAACATTCTGACCGATCAGCACGATGGGCACACGGCACGATTCAATCGCCCGACGGTGCTCGTCGGTAATCATGGTTGCTACCAGCACAATGCCATCGACCGGGTGGTTTTGGAATAAATCGAGGTATTCGAGCTCGCGATCGGGGGCATTGTCGGTATTGGCAAGCAACATCTGGTAGCCACGACGACCGAGCACCTGGCCAATGCCGGCGGTAATGCGGCTTACGGATTCCGAGTTGATTTTAGGCACGATGACGCCGATGAGCTTGGTGGAGCCGGTGCGCAGCGCGCGAGCCTGGCTGGACCGCACGTATCCGGTCAGCTCAATCGCTTGCTTAATGCGCTCGGCCTTATCCGCCGAGATATATCCACCGTTGAGGTAGCGCGAGACGGCGGCGCTCGAAACGCCCGCCAGCTCGGCCACATCTTTCATCTTTACCACGAGCACCCCTGACAACGAATTCACAAGCACCATGATAGCTGCCTTGCCAGCAAATTGAGTAAATAGAATTCCTGGTCGAGCAGATGCCCGCGCAGCGTCGAGCGGTCCGGCGTTTATTAAAACGCCGGAACCAAGTTATCCGTGGTATTCGCCGTTGTATTGGATGAGCGTCAGGTCCTCCACGCCGTCGAGCGCACGGATGGCGTCGGCATAGGGCATGTCCACGCCGTCCGAGAACACCTCGACGGCCATCTCCACCTTGTCGCCGCGCATGGTCT
This sequence comes from uncultured Collinsella sp., assembly GCA_900556605.1. Taxonomy (GTDB): domain Bacteria; phylum Actinomycetota; class Coriobacteriia; order Coriobacteriales; family Coriobacteriaceae; genus Collinsella. The sequence continues at coordinate 22,723 of USPC01000009.1, forward strand.
TAGACTTAACGGTGAACTTGGTGCGGCCAAAGGCACGCACAATGTCGTCGCCCGTGGTCTGACCCGTATAGTGGATAACCATCATGTACACGCGCGCCTTGTCCTGGTGCGTAGCGAAGCCGGCGATCATCACGACGATCACCACTGCCGCAAGCCCTACGAGCGCGTACATGCCGGCGCCCGCTGTGATACCCGTGGTAATGGACCAAAACAGATACAACAGGTCGAGCGGATCCTTAACCGCCGTTCGGTAACGGACGATAGACAGAGCACCGACCATACCGAGCGAGATGACCACGTTGGTCGAGATCGCGAGCGTCACCATGCAGGTGAGCACGCACATGCCCACAAGCGTCACGGCAAAGCTGCGCGAGTACACCACGCCGGTAAAAAAGCGCTTGTACACGTAGTAGATCAGGATGCCCATGGCGAGCGCCACGAGCAGCGACAGGCCGATCTTGGCAGGGTCGACCTGGCCAAACGCCTCCAAGACGGAGTTCTTAAAAAAGTCCCTGGTGCTCATGGTCTAAATATCCCCTCGGTTCTCAAAATCCGATTCCCAGTAATTAAAACCGCGCAGGTAGGCGGTCTTTTCGTAACACAGGCAGTACTTGGAAACCGCCGTGAGCTCGGCCGCACCCGGCGGCACCAAATCGCGCACCAGCTGCGGGCAAAACTCGGTAAACTTGACCTCCATCACTAGTTTGCCGGGCTCCAAGACCGGCAGCGCGGGCAAGGTCGCATCAAAGATATCGAAGCTTCCCACCGCGGCGCGCACGTTCATGTCAAACGTAACGCGCACGGTGCCCTCGTCCATCACCCACGGCTCGCGCTCGTAGTCCACGATGGTGCGCGGGCGCATCATGTTGCAGATGCACTCGATATAGAACTCACGGCAGAGCTGATGCGGGCTGCGCAGCAAAAAGTCATAGTCGCCGGCGAGGACCTGCTCAAACTCGTCGCGGGTGAGCGGCGCATCCTCCTTGTAGATCCAGCTGCCGTACTTCTTTTTACGCTCGAGCTTAATCACCTTGTCGCTGCCGTTATAGATGCGCACGCGATACTTTTTGCGCATCAGGATACCGGCGTCTTTTTCCTCGTAGGCCGAGTTGCAGTAGTCGTCAAAATACAGGCTGCGGATGGTGTAACCGCCCGCCCGCGCATGCTTGTCCAGCTTAAAGACCGGCGACATGCGACAGGCAAGCGCGGCGTGCTCGCCCTCGTTAATGAGGTACTTGAGCTCGTGGCGGTAGCGCTCCTGCGTGGTTCGCGCGGGCGGAGCCGCCAGACGCTCAAGCAGCGCGCTAGCCCTCCTCATACGTGTCCTCCACGACCTTGCCGCCATCTTGCACGTAGAAGCACTTCATGCCGTACTGCTTGCCGTCGTCGGTCACGTAATAGTCAAACGCATCTTGCGTATAGCCGTCGGAGTTGGTGGCGCGCACACGCACAAAATATTGGCCGGCATCAGGTGCATCGCACGTTACCTCGGGCAGCAGCACGTCCTCGGCCTTAAAGACCACGTCGCTTATGGCATAGTCGCGCGCAAGCTCCACGGTATAGCGAATGTCGCGCGCCTTAAAGTCGTAGGACGCATCCCAGTTGATGCGCAGCTTACCGTTATCGATCTGCGGCACGCCAATGTAGAACGGCATGGGCTTTTTATAGCTCTCGCGAAAGCTCTTATAGTTCTCCTCGATCTCGGAGGGAATCGCCGCGGCGATCTGCTCGTATTGGTCCTTGGTGACAGGCAGATTGTCGATATCGGGCGAAGCAAAGACCAGGGATTCAGTCACCTCGCGGTAGTGTTTGATCATCTTGGTCAGGCGTGCCTCGGTCAAATACGAGCGCAAGTCCTTGACGGCACAGTCGAGTTCGCTGCGGAACGACTTGCTGCGCAATGCGCGGTTAAACAGCACGTTGCCCCAGTAGTTGCTTGCACCGCGCTCCCAGCTCGCGTAGTCCGAAAACCCGGCAAGAGAAAGCCCCAGCTTACGCATCATGCCGTCGTTATCCCAATCCAGGATATACCAGACCTTGGAGTTAAGCGGGCTGTACAGATAACAGTTACGGTTCTGCGTATCGCAGTTGCCCGTAAGGATCTGAAACGCCATCCAATAAACCAGATTCTCGGAATCAAAGTAGGTATCGAACACATCATCGATCTTTTGCGATTCGTCGTTGAGCGCATCGAGCATCTCGATGAGCTTGGTGTGGTCCGAATCGCCCTTAATCTCGAGCATGCCCTCAAATTTAGCCTGGTTGTAGTCGGGATCGTCGGCGAGCTTAATGATGTCCTCGTAGCGATGGAAATCGAAGCTGTTCACCTTATACAGATGCCCGTTCTTATCCAAGCCGTGCGCCTTAAGCGCCGTCTTATTGAGCTGCTCCACCTGCGTAAACAGGCCGTAGTCCTCAAAGGTGTCGTTGGACTTTTCGGTCTGGTCGCACACCCACAGATGCACAAACTGCGTACGTAGGCCCATCATCTGGGGAATCCCACGGATAAGGTCGTAGGCCATCTTGTTGCGAAAACGCATACCCTCGCCCATGTGCTTGTTGAGCGCAATCGCGCGCTGTTGGCGCCAGGTACCCTTGCCCTTTTTGAGCTCCACCTTGTAATTCTTTTGCGAGTTCATGCTCGACGTCTGGCCGCGCACCTGCACGGTAGCATTGGGCGCTTCCTCGCCATAGCCAACCTCGCCGGCCTCCGGGCCCTCTTCGTCGCCCGGCTGCAACAGGCCCATAACCTGATAGCGCGTCACGCCCATGTCGGCATAGTCATACACCGAGTACGTGTTGATCTCGGCCCAGCTGTGGTCGGTGTTCTCGGAGCTGTTGCCGCGCGAGACCGTCAGGTACATGGTCACAATGCCCGAGTCGTCGTAGACCTCGTAGAGCTCGTCCTTGTCGCGCAGGTGTTTGGCCTTATTCGAGGCCTCAGCCTTTTTAATCTTGTCCTGCTTTTTGACCTTTTTAGTCGAGGATTCGTCCTGAGACGAACAGCCCGAAAGCAACAGCGCGCCGGCAGCCGCCTCGATCAGGCAGCGGCGAGACATCAACTTATCGATCATCAGAACCTCCCCAATGTTTTTGGTACAGGCGAACCACCATACGTTCAAATGCACTGCGCGGCTCACCGCCCGCGCGCTTGTCCTCGTAGCATTGCTCAACACGGTCGAGCACCCGGCCAAGTTCGGTAAACCAGCCCGTCTTGTCGGTCGCCACAATGGGCTGCTGGCTCAGGATACGATAAGGCAAGTTGGCGGTATAGGTATCGAGCCGCAGCAGCGCCACGATAAAAAGCACCGCCGCACCCAACAAAAAGCCAAAGCCGTAAAACTGCTGCGGCAAAAGCAACGACACGGCAGTCGCCAGCCCGGCCACACCGGCAAACAGGCCCGAAGCCAGAACGGCCCCCTTGTAGTCGGTAAAGTACAGCAAGATGAGCATCACCGTATTGCCCACGGCATACAGGCCATAACCCACGCACAGCGTGCGAAAATACCCGTGCATAAGGTTGTTAAAGCCCAGCGGCAGAGCCGAGAGCACCGTGGTCTCGAGAGAAATGACCGCAGCGGTCACAAACAGCTGCTTGAGCGCGCAAAAGCGCAGTTCGCTGTTGAGCGTGGAGAGCATCTCCTCCTCGGCCACCACAATGTCGCCTACCACGCCGCCGTCGTTGAACAGGCTGTAGTAGTCGCGGTAGCGCGGATAGAAGTTGACCTCGACCGAGACCACAAAGTTGACGGTCGTGACCAGGATGGTCAAAAACGCGATGAGCGCCGGCACATCGTAGTAGGGCGCACCATAAAAGAAGCCCTTGACCTGCACGCCAATGGGACCGGCCCAAATAATCACCAGGTGCGCAAAGAGTCCCAGATTGGTTAACAGACCCGTGAGCGCCAGCGGCATAAACTGATCGAGCCACCGCAAAAAGGGCCAGGGGCTGCGGTCGCTCTGAGGAAAATACCGGTACAGCAGCACCACGTCCCAGGCGAGCATGACGCCGTAGCCCAGAGCAATTGACGCCAACAGGCCCTCGACCGGCGGCAGTCCCAGCGCCAGCGCGGCCAGGGCGCACAGGCACGCCACGCCAATGGCAGCCGCAAAGCTGCACAGGATGCCGCGGTAATCCTTGATGGCCGTGAGGTAACTCATGCCGTTCCAGTTGACGATCATAATGTTGAACAGCCACAGGCACAGCAGCCCCTGCAGCAGCGTGGCGCCCGAGAACAGCAAAAAGACGCCGTAGAGCACCGTGCCCGCAACGAGCATGATGGCGTTGGAGCCCCAAAACGAAGGCAGTATCTCATCCTCGCGCTCGGCAAACAACATATCAGCCAAAAAGCGCGTGACCGGCATGGAGAAAAAGCTCGTGAGCGTGAGCGACGCCAGCAGCGTATAGGTCACCATGCACACCAGCAAGTCCTGGTTAGCGCGCCCCACGCCCCACAGACCGCACAGCACCAAGATACCCACCTGGAGCAGCACACCCAGCAGCATGGGGCCCGTGCACACAATGCCGGCGTAGCCGTAAGCGCGCATCGTGGCAAACAGGCCCTTGCGCCTAAACAGGCGCTTGAGCTCAAAACCAATTCCGGCCACCGGCTACTCCCCCTCTCTGGGCAGGTCAAACGCTTGCGCCGTCTCGTCGTACAGCGCGCGATAGTTGGCGAGCATCTGCTCGTGCAAAAAGTACGTGGCAACGCGACGCTGCCCGCGCTCCCCCATCTCAATGCGACGGGCGCGGCTCACGCACATGCGCTCCATGGCATCGGCCAAGCCCTTGCGATACATGGGCGGCGTCACAAATCCCGCCACGCCAAAGTCATCGCCTGGGGCGCCTTCAAGCAGCTCGCGGCAGCAGCCCACCTCGGTCGTCACGCAGGGACGACGCGCTGCAAGCGACTCCAGCACGCTAAGCGGCTGGCCCTCGGAGATGCTCGTCAAAATTGTAAAGTCGAGCTTTTCCATGTACTCGACCACGTTAACGCGACCGGTAAAGATCAGGTCGCGCACGCCCAGGGTATCGACCAGCGCGTGGCACTCGGCGCCGTACTCTTCGTCGTCCACGCCGCCCATGATGTGCAGGCGCACCTTGGGCAGTCGCTCGTGCAGCTCAAAGAAGGCATAGATCATAGTCTTGACGTCCTTGATGGGCGCCAGGCGCACCACCGCGCCAATGTCCACCCAGCCGTCATCGGGCTTTAAGGGAATGTCCTTAAAGCGGTCGAACTGAATGCCGTTGGGGATGACCAGGCATTTGTCCGCATCGCAGCCCATATCAATCTGCGTCTTGCGGGCGTTATGGAACAAACTCGTCACGCGGAAGGCGCGGCGGTAGGTCTCCTCCGAAAGCAGGTAGAAAAAGCGAATCCAGCGGTCCTTAAACGACGGCACCACCCAATCGGCGCGAATGATCTCTTCCTCGCGCTCGCGGGTATAGATGCCATGCTCGGTCAGCAGCACCGGCGCATGGTGAACGCTTGAGCCCAGGCAGGCGAGCAGGCCACCGTAGCCGGTCGAGATGGCATGGTACACATCGGCCACCGGCACCTCGCTGCCCAACAGGTAGAGCACGGGCAGCAACATGGAGCGCATGGTGTGGAATGCATCGGCAAAGGGCGTGTAGGGATACTCGGCCAGGCACACGTCGCGAAAGATATCCATAAACGTGCGGCTCTGCAAAAACGAGAGCGGATGCACGCGACGGCGGTGGAAAACATCGAATAACACGTCCCAGTCCGGATTGGAGAGCGACACCAGGCGGCGTAGCGCCTCGCGCTCGCGGTCGTTAAAACTGGCTTCATGTTGCTCGCCCGAAAGCCGCAGGGCAGCGTCCAGGAACACCTCGTGCACCTCGACCACGTTGCTGGGCAGCTCGTAGACAAATTTGCCGCGGTCGGCAGCATGCGCGCCAATCACCCACAGCACGAACTCGTGCTCGGGCATGGCCTGGATATAGCCATGCATCCAGGTAGATACGCCGCCGTGCACATAGGGGTAGCAACCCTCGAGTACCAAGCAGATTCTCATCTGTCGCCACCCTCCTTGCGCTCGATCGTCAGGGTATTATCATTTGCCTTGAGCAGATACAGATCGCCCGTAAGGTGCGTCAGTTCGCCACCCGTCACCGCACCCGGCTCGCCATTATTGGCGCGGAACATGAGCCACGCCTCGTCGTGGAAATTGCCCAGGCTGAGCGTCCAGGCATCCGCGCTGGTATCCACGCTTACCGTAACCGACGAAAAGCGCTGGATGGCACCGGAGCACTCCGACGCCGTCTGGTGCCGCAGGTCGGGCGCGGATTTGGTAAGCCACTCCAGGTAGTCGACCAGGCCGCCCTTGTAGACCTCCCAGCCCTCCTTGGCTCCGCGATCGGGGTCCAAAAGGTCGTCCGGGTGCATAAAATGCGTACTCACGTAGTGCATGTTGAGTTCGGACACGGCTGCCAGGCGCATATAGGAATCGTCGACCATGCCGCCCGAAACAATACGTGGCTGCTCCACAATGCCATCGCTCGCCACGCCAAACTCCTGCACGTAGGGCAGGTCGGTACCGTCCTCAAAGTACGTACTGGCAATAGTCTTAATGCGCGGAACGTCGGTGCCGATAAGCTTGCGTGCACGGGCCGAAAGGATATTCGACGGTGGCACGTAAACCGAGCCGTGCGCGTTGGGCAGCACCTCATCTTGGAAGGCGATAAGCTCGTTGAGCGATGCGACGAGCGTTTCCTTGTTTTTCCACGTCTTGTAGACGTACAACGTACCATAGTCGGTATCCCAGAGCGCCAGAGGCTGATGGTTGTAGCCGTGAAAGCCCAGCTCTCCGCCCATCTGCAGCAGCATGCCGCCAAAGTAGCGAAACTGTGTGGTATCGGCCTGGCGCGCAGGCTCGGTCTGGTTGACCGCGTCCTCGTAGTTTTCGATCATCACGCCGGTATAGCGAATGCCGTATTTTTGCGCAAGCTTTTGCAGATCGGGCCACCAGACCTTGGTGTAAAAATCCGCAATGGAAAGGCCGTAGTCACGCTTGATATAAGTACCATCGCCCGAGGGCACGGGGCTAGGAAAGTCGTCCAAATAGAACACGGCGCTGTTGATGACCGGATAGGCCGTGGCATCACCCAGCAAGCTTATGGCCGAAGCATAGAACCCACGCATGACCTTGTCGTAGATACCAATGTTGCACACCACGGTGTGACCACTGCCGCAATCGTTAGACCAAATGAGCGGCGTGCCCGCGTCACCGGTCTTTGCCCATACGCGCGCCGTTTCGCGCAATGAAACCGAAAGCGAAGAATCGAAGGGATCCGAGAACTCGTAACGCTCTCCTCCGCCCAACATAAAGTCATCGCTCGGAACAATACTTTCGGCTGTCGCATAGTCATATCCGGCCGATTCGATCCCAAGCTTGGAAGCAACAGCCTGCAGGTAGTTCGAGTTATCTGGCGTCATGCCCAGCATGAGTGAGCCGCCCGCACTCACCCAACTCATCAGATCGGTCAGATGCGTACCCAGTCCGTCAAGCGAGGGCATAAGCACAATCACGCGATCAAACGACGTGAGCGATGGGATCGCGTCCGCACCGTCGGTGGCAATATCAACATCGCGATGGGCGATCTTCATGTCGAGCAGGATCTGGTCGAACTGTTCCTTTACGTCCTCGACGCCAGCTTGATCGGAATCGATAATGACCAGGCACGTGGGCTTTTGGCCAAAGATTGCCGAGGAGGCCGGCACCGCATCGTTGGCGGCAAGCATCCCCAGCTTATGCTGGCCCGCACTGTACTGCACGCCGGCACGCTCCACCAGCAGCACGGCGGCCATGACAATAAAGACCGCCCACACCACGAGGAGTCCCATCCAACGAAAGCGCCCTGCACGGTCGCGGATATGTTGCGCCACGCTCATCTGGCCTCCTCCCCGTCACGCCAAAACGCCAACTTTTCGCGGTTGTCGGCGCTCAAATACACATGTTGCTTGTCAATCGCATCGATCACACGGCGGACCTCGTCACCGTCGCGGCGCATCACGGCCAGGCGCAGGCAAAGCATCCAAACCTCCTGCTCCTCGGGCACGTCGAGCATCAGCTGGTCGGTCACGGCCTGCGCCTCGTCGATCTGTCCGACATCGGCCAGCGCCGTCGCATATCGAATGCGCAGCTCAAGGGTATCCTCGCGCTCGCAGCGACGCGCAAGCAGGCGCGCGTACTGTTGGCGCTGAATCTGAGCCACGCGCCCCTCGGCCAAGCCCGAGCCCAAGAATTCACCAAGAAAATCGCAGTATTCGTTGAGGTTTTGCGCGCTTGGGTCCGTCTTAAAGGCACGCTCCAGCTGCTGCAGCTTAAGGTCGGACTCCTTGGAGATCTGCGCCACCGCCGTCGCGGCATAGTGCGCCACCTCAACGTCGTCGTTAAGCTTAGCCGCCTGCAGCTGCGCCAGGTACGCGTTGGGCTCCTCGGTGAGCATGGAGAGCATTAGGCGGCGCCGGTATGCCGGGTCGTTGACGATGAGCGCCTCCTCGAGCGGGACCACGCCCGCATCGGCGTCACGGTCGTGCACCAGGATGCTGCGATGCAGCTCGTCGTTGAAGCGCAGCGACTCCAGCGCAGACTCTTTCAGCCCCTCGCCAAACACCGCGGTGCGGACCGATAGCAAAACCACCAGCAACGGGCCCCACAGCGGCACCAGCACTATCACAGCCAGCATGTGCCCGCGCACCGGCAACAGGCCCAGCTTCATGAGCGTCCACAGCATCAGGCAAACCAGCGCATGAATCAGCAGCAAGACGGCAGCAACGACAAGCGAGATCAAGCGGCACCCCCCTCACCGTCACCGGTGTAAGAGATGTGCTGCAGCAGCTCCACGATGTCCTCGCCGTCGACGGGCTCCACCGCAATATGCTTTGCGCTCAGGCGCTCGCGGATAATGGGCAGATCGCACGCCTTTGCCTGACGCATAAGCAGGTAGAGCACGTCGCCGTCGACCAAGCCCGCCGCGTCGCTCTCGCGGATTGCCGACCCAATTGCGCCCACCAGCTCGCCGACAGGCTCCATGCCCGGTACCGCGCGCAGGAGCAAAAAACTCCCCATCTTGCTATCTGCCAGCGCCTGCTCCGCCGCGAGCTCTTGGCCAAAAGCCGCCTGCTTGAGTACGCAAGTACCGTCAACGCAGCGTTTATCCTGCGCCACCGCCTCATAGTCAAAGGCACGGCCCAGCGCGCTTTCGACCAGCCCGCACAAGATGCGGAACAGGTTTTGATAATAGAGGGTCATTTGGTTTGGCTCTGTTAGACCAGGATTGACATACATGTGTCCCCACGGTGCCATATCGTTGA